>JACQIE010000032.1 GCA_016198645.1 Candidatus Aenigmatarchaeota archaeon
CCGGTGAAGGAACGCGTCGCCATACTCAGAAAGATGGCGAAGTGAATACTCGCCACAAGACGCGCCAAGGCGGGCGAAGCTGTCATGCAGAATCGGTACGGGCGTTCAGTAAGGAAGCGGAATTGCACATGAGTTTGGCGGGCGGGTTCGTTTTTTCGGTTTTTACTTGTTTACCGGTCTATTGTGGGCAGAGTTTGATTGTTGGTTTTTAAACGTCGTATTCCTTGCACTCGCGCGTGAATACGGTAGAATTCGATATTTAAACATTGGCATTGAATGAATTAACTTATGCCGAAGAAGCTCAACGAAATGGTGTTCAAGCGCAAGTTTGAGAACATGTACGTCTGCATGGCGTGCAATGCGAAGCTACGAAGCACGATAGCGAAGGTCAAAGCCCGCAAATCGAAGTGTCGAAAGTGCGGTTGCAAAGATTTGCGGCTGAAAGCGAAGGAAAGAAGAAGCCAGAAGGCGTAAACGTGAGGTGTTTGTGATGAGATATGTTGTGAATGGTCCGGTTGTAGATGCAACAATTGCAAATTTTGTCATGAGTGGTCAGCGTGTGATGGATAGCGACACCATAGTATTCTGCACTCCCAATCCTTTCAAACGCGGTCAATATGTAGAGGCGGGCATCGTGTCCGGGGCATACTTTAATCATTATGAGGTTCCCACTCATACCGGTAAAATGCGCGGACATGGCACGTGCAAATACGCATACCTGAAAGAGTAATTGTTATGAATATGACGCATCTCCTTGGAATCCCGCAAGAGATAGCTTCGTATGTTCAGAACGCAGAATATGCGCTGGAGCGCGCCAGAAGCGCGTATGATACAAACCCAATGCTTGCGCGCTTCAGCCTTGAGGAAGCAGAGCGCCTTCTGGATGAAGGGCTGTTGAAAATAGGCATGACAAGATACGTTTCTACTAATCCATGTGTACATCTCTACGGGCAAATAATGAGAGGCTGGAATCATCTGAATTCCCGCGTTCCGTTGTGAACCGGGAGAAGATGAACGTTTAAAAACATGTACGGAAAGATTTCTTATGGCGTTCGCATACCTCACGATTCTCCGCCCGATTAACAGCATCATGGCTGCCATTGCCGTTTATATCGCTTCTCTCGTGGCAGGAATGCCCGCCTCTCCTGACATACTTGTCATCTATGCGATGCTCTCCGTTTTTTTCGTGAGCGGCGCCGGCATGGTTATTAACGACATCTTTGACGTGGAAATAGACCGCGTGAACCGCCCGGAAAGACCGCTGCCTTCCGGCAGGATTTCTCTCAACGCCGCCAAGGCTTACGCTGCCGTGCTCTTCGCCGCGGGAATCGCCATCGGCTTTCTGGTGAACGCAACTGCCTTTGCCATAGCAACAGCGGCTTCGCTGCTGCTCGTTGCTTACGCGTGGAAGCTGAAGAAAATGATGCTCGTGGGGCATGCTGCCGTGAGCATGCTCGTTGCCCTGTCTTTCATTTACGGCGGCATAGTCAACGGTAATCACGCCCCCGTGCTGCCGCTTGCCGCGCTTGCGTTCCTCGCTAACATGGGAAGGGAGATATACAAGAGCGTGGATGACATGATGGGCGACGGCCAGCACGGCGTCACTTCGCTCGCCGTCAAATACGGCGTGAACAAGGCGCGAACGGTGGCGGCAGCACTCCTGTTGCTGGCGATAATGTTCAGCTTCGTGCCGTTCGGGCTGGGAATATTCGGCTACGTTTATATGCTCTTTGCCATAGTCGCGGACATGGTCTTCCTCGCTGCGATAGCGATGACCGGCAAGTCGGCGAAGCTCTGCAAAATAGCGATGAACGTGGCGCTGATTGCATTTCTGGCGGGCGTGCTGGCGAAGTGATTTATAGTTTCCTGCTAATATAGAACAATGGCTGGTAGAGTATGGGTTAATCCTGCATTCAAACCGTATCTTGATGCGCACCTGTTGGACGGCAGAGAATCTGCCGAAAATGCCGACCGGGTAAGCAGCCTTTTTGGAATACCTTATAATATCGCTGTAGGGCGCGGCAACCAATTTCCCATTGAGTACGGTCTCGCGAATGGTGTCCTTCAGCTTGCGAAAAAGCAGCTTGAAGTATCCGGAATAAGCTCGGAACCGCACATCATGATAATCGGAAAGGGCAAACGCCCGACTATCATGCACACGACATGGGCAATCGGCAATCCCCATAGAAATCCGCTGACCAATTATCTTGCAAGCGACGTTGAATCTGAGACTGCTTATGGACTGACTCCGAGTCGATGTGAGCTTCCATATCGTTTTCATGTACCGAAGGAGACTCTCAGAACGAGAGGATATCTCGCTTATAACGAACCTGATGAGCCTTGTCACGGGTTAAAAGACGATATAGAAAATAGCGGGAGTTCGCCGGAAGAAAAGATGATAGCTCTAAAAATGTACTCAACCCTTCGGAGAAAAAGAGAAGAGCCTGCGACTACGCTGATAGGGCATCGTGGCGAATTGGTACCGGAATATTACGGAGGCCCGGGATATCTTGACAGATTCACGCGAGACTATTGGACTATTATGAGAATGCCGCTGCACAATGAGGAAACGCGCGGGATGGGACAGACTTTTGTCGTTTTAGCCGGATGCCACGACTTGGGCACACTTCATGCGGTTTTAGCGCTTTATGACAGGGAATTGCTTGAAGAAATGGACCATCTCAGAGGCCATCCAAGCTTCCAGATTGTAGGTTACGGTGACAAAGGTGGCGACAGGGGAATAATTGATGCGACAGTTTTTTGACGCACGAGAACTGAAAAATACGGTTCTATGCTAATCTATTATGTAACCATGTGTTTAGGCCGATTTGTAACTTTCTTAGACGTAAGGCAGGTTTAAATGAATATGTCAGTTATATGCTGACATGGGATGCCAGTGCAGTATTTCATGCATCGCCGTTTATTCTCATGGGAGAATATGATGCAGCTGCAATTAATGGCGGAATATATGTAGGATTAGGACTTGTAGGAGCAGGACATAAATATCTGAATAACTGGGCGAGAAAGAAATCGCGTCTTTTGTAACGCAAGCCGGAGAGTAAGTTTTACTCGTAAGCTCCGCTCGGACAAATTAGCACCACACCGGGGTTTTGCAAGACTGCGGCAAGCATATAAACACGCGTAACACAAGTTGGTAAGATACCATGGGCAAAATAGACGAATATGTCGCAACGCATTCTCTCAAGCCAGCGGACGCTCTTTATCACACGAACAGGACAGTGGACGGAACCGGGAAGATACGCGTGCTGGCGACAAAGGACAACATCGCGCGCGTTGAATACACGTGCCCGAAATGTTCCCACGACGATTATGTTGAAGAACCGTGGAAGCGCCCGTTCTCCGTGAAGTGTTCCAAGTGCTCTTACAGAATAGCCGTCCCGAAGCTCAAGCAGCAGTTCAAGCGCGAAATGAAAAAGGCGCCGTGACTTTCGCATGCACGATTTGTTAAAGCATATGCCGTTAAATTTTTCAGAATCTTATACTTCCAATGTATATAGTTCTCTTCTTGCATCGCATATTCTGATGGCGTCCTTGGGTGTAATACCATTAGCTACAATCTTATAGACATGAGCAATAGGTTCATCAGTACCATCGCGCATAGCTCCGGCATACCATTTCGTGAACGCTTCTTCTGATGAGTGGATGCTCCAAGTTCTTTCTCCCTCGTTTGGCCCTGACATGGTTTCGTAAACGACAATATAATTCATTTAATATCCCGAAATAAGTAAGATGTTAAACTATTAAACTTTTATTGAGCTTTCGGCTTTGCAATTAAAGTCGTGGGCATCTGCTGACCGAAGCGCGAAGCGCTTCAAACAGTTTCATGCCCACAAACGGGTCAGGGTATTGGCGCAGAAG
>JACQIE010000038.1 GCA_016198645.1 Candidatus Aenigmatarchaeota archaeon
ACCCAGCCGTGGACGTTTTTCGCGGATAACTGGCTGTTCCTTTTTTCGTTGCTGCCCTTTGCCGCCGTGTTAGGAATTATTCGCGCGAAACACGAAGGCAGGAATCTCGCTGTGATATGGCTCATAGTTGCGTTCGTTTGCATTTCTCTTCTTGTTCACAAGGAAGATCGTTTCTATCTGCCGCTGCTTCCGCCTCTCGCCCTGCTCGCGGGCGCAGGTCTCAGTTCAGTGAAGCGATTCCCTGCCTTTGTCGTCGTTGCTCTCCTTGCTGTTTCGTCGCTCGTGCAGATAAGCGGAAGCTATGCTTCCTATAACGACGAGAAAAATGCGTGTTTTCTGGCAATGATGTCGTTCGTGAAAGAAACCGTTCCGGAAACCGGAATTATATACACCGACGACAGCCCGGTCGTTTTTGCGTACACAAAACGCGAAACGCGCTTCGTTCCTTCCGGGCTTGGAGCAGCGAACGGCTCTTACGTCATATGGTACTCGGGCGATTCAACGCGCCCGCTGCTGGACGGCATGGAAAAAAAATTCACGAAAGTGTATTCATGCCCTGAAGACGGAAGCATATACAGGATGTTTAGAAATTCATGAAAATCCCCTTTGCTCGCTTGAACAGACTGACGCACTTCGTGCGTCTGACAGCTTCCGAGTCGACGCCATATATTTATCGGACGCATATACAGGATGTTCAGAAACTCATGAAAGCCTCAGTTTCAGCAGCGACGCGAGCATCGCAGGGCCCGACGAGAGCGAGAACTTGGATTCCTTCCTGTGGCGCCACCGCACTGGGATTTCTTTGATGCGGAAGCCTTTCCGCTTCATGCGCCACAGCAATTCAACGTCAAATTCAAAGCCGCGCGATTTCATTTCCGGCAGCACGTTTTTCACGGCTCCAGCGCGGAAAAATTTCGCACCGCACTGCGTGTCCTTCAATCCCAACTGGAAAAGCGCGTTCACAATGAAATTGAACGCAACCCGTGACACTCTTCTTGAGAAGGAAACGTCTTCGTCTATCAATGAGCCGCGCACCCTGCGTGAAGCTATCGCCGCGTCGCAGCCTTTGAGGCTTGTTACGAGTCTGGTTATAGACGCTGCATCCACGGCGCCGTCGGCGTCCACGAATCCTACGACGGCGCCGTGGCTCATCTTCATTCCGTTTGTCACGGCAGAGCCCTTACCAAGCCTGCCCATGCGCTTTATCACAATCGCTCCCGCCTTTCTCGCCTTGTGAGTGGTATTGTCCGTCCCGTCAGCGACGACGATTATTTCCGTGTTCCGCCCCAGTGCATCCCTTAGCTCTCTGATAGTATCGCCTATCACGTTTTCCTCATTATACGCCGGAATGACCACGGAAATCATGATGTTAATAAATGCGCCAGTTATTAAAAGTCAGCACGTTACCGACGAGCGCATCTTTTCCAGCGTCTGCACGCCCTCCAGTAGCGTTTTCTCGTTCACGAGTGTGGATGGGGCGCTGTTTATCGAGAATTGGGCTTTTACGGCGTCTATTGACGCGATGCTCATGTCAAGGGGAAGCGGCACGAGCATGATGCGGTTGCCGCACTCGTTCTTTAACGCGGAAAGCACCTCCGACTGCACGGCTTGCGTAGTCTTCTGGCCACTCTGCGGGGTCTTGGCGTAGAAATAGGCGACCGTATCATAGTCAGCATCACACCTCTGCTTCAGCTTTATCGCGTTGAGCCAGAACTGCATCTGCAGGAGCGCGTACCGCTTTTGACGCAGCGTGAGATCGGAAAGCTTCGCAACGGATTCTTCCCTGTCCAGTTGTTTCCCCTCCTCGTATATCCGCGCGTTGAACTCAAGGTTGCTGCGTATTGCGGCATCGCAGAACTCCGTGCTGTTTCCGACGGTGTCGTAAAGCTGCTCCAGCGCGGTTATGTCCAAAAGCTCAATCGACGTTCCCTGCAGCGCGTCATCTACGCTTTGCGACCTTGAAAGGTCAATCCACAGCCCGATAGCTATGCCAAGACTGAACACGAAGAACGTTATGAGCGCGGTCTTAAGAAAAATGTTCATTACCATTCCCTCTTTCCGGCAAGCATTTTTGCGGCTGAATACACCAATAAAATAGGAAAGATGGATATATAAAACGCCAGGTAGACAAGCATGACTGCATAGTCTTTCCTGTCCGTGAAGCGGCGGTTATAAGCGGCGAAGTTTATTTTTGAATAAAGAAGCGAAAGCCCAAATATCAGAAGCCCGAATATCGTGAACACGTTCGGCAGCAGCAATAGCTCTATTTGCGGCGTCACGCCCGCGGCTTGAGCGCCAACAAGAAAAAGTGCGCTGCTGACTGCCCACTGGCAGATGAGGAAGGTGAAAACCCCCAGCCCCATCAGGCTTATCCCCATCGAAAACGCGAAGAACGGGATGACGAACATTGCGAAGGTCGCTTCATTTGAAAAAACCTCGTGCCTGTATTTCCACAGTGTCTGCATGCCGCCTATGTTCCAGCGCGTGCGCTGACGCCACCACGTGCGGAGCGCAGTCGGCGTCTCCGTGTAAACCAGTGCCTTCGTCGCCATCCTTATTTTGTAGCCCGCGTTCAGTACGCGCCACGCTATCTCTATATCTTCCGTCAGGTTCGTCTCGTCGAATCCGCCCAGTTTTTCTATCACATTTTTCCTGTATATGCTCATCGGCCCGGGTGTCACGAAAACGCTCTCAACATACTCAAGATTCTTCCGCGCCCATGCTATCATTATGTACTCAAACTCCTGCAGCCGCGCCAGAAGCCCTTTCTTGTTCCGCGGCAGGATTGAGACTGTCACGGCGGCGACGCCCGGGTCGGCGAAGTATTTCATCGCCTCTTTCAGCGCGTTCTTCGTAAGAAATGAGTCCGCGTCCACGCACGCTATGAAATCGCCGCGCGCCTTCTTTCTCGCGCGGTTAAGCGCCGCGGCCTTGCCCCGGTTCTTTACAGAGAGCACAATCGCTCCTGCTTTCCTTGCTTCCGCAGCCGTGCCGTCCGTCGAGCCGTCGTCCACGACTATGATTTCCTTGGTCGGGTAATCCGTTTCTTTTATGGCATTCACGGTAGCCGCTATCGTCCCGGCTTCGTTGTAAGCGGGTATAAGGAAGGACACCGAGCCGAAGAAATCCTTCGCAGGCTCTTCTTTCTTGCGCGAGTAGTTTGCAATCAGGAAGAACGCCATGAAATACAGCGTAATGAAGGCGAACACGAGGAATATCGCGTCTATCGCGTCAAGCATTATTATGTATTCGGCGATTAGTTTTTAAGCATCGAAATTTCACGGCTCGCGCACTGAAAGCCGCCGAAACGATTGAACGCACTAGCTGAACTATAAACAATTACAACAAAGGCTTTTTCATAAAGTTGGGTATACGAGGAACTTTTAATTTCTCGTGATAAAACCGAAAACGAACCTACGAGAATCGTGCGCTGAACGTCTTCTTTCAACGCTTACCGCAAGCAACAAAAATCTGCATTCTTCCGATATTCCGTTGTTTCTTACTGAAACCAAAGTCAGGCGTTCTTCAGAGTATTCTCGTCCACGTTCATGAAAATCAGCGCAAGCTTGTCTCCCGCCTTCACCAGGTTTTGGTACGTGTCGCCGCGCACGTATATCGCGCCGTTCTCAAAGTCAACAGACGCGCTTTTGGCGGCAGCATCCAGCCATACCACGGCGCCTTGCATTCGCGGCGCCGTTTCGCCCGTGGCGTTGAGCCACACGTGCCGCGCGTCGTCATAGACATAAACTAAATACCCGTCCATTATATTCCCGGAATAGAGCTGGTAGGATTTCAGCTTCTGTATTATGTTAGTAACAGTGACAGAGTACTGCCCGGATACCGTGACGTCTTCGGTCATGTTAATAAGAAACGTTACCGCGCCTTCGCTCAACAAAGCGTTTCTTATCGCCTCGTCGCCGTTCGAGCTTATTTTTACAGTCTCCCGCAAGTCGTAAGAGAATTGGTACGCTTCCGGATGCCCGGGTATCTTTACGTACAGGAGCGGCTCCTGTTGGCTGACGCAGCCAAGCGTGACGACGAGCAGAGCGATAAGCGCGTGTTTTATCGAAATCATGGAATATACTTTGGCGGGCTTTATTTAAAAATATACTTTAGCCTGTCATTCTCTGACCAACGGCAATCAATTACCAAAGACTTTCCTTGGCGGGGTTTGATGCGAAAAGAATAAGAAATCCTCCGGCAGCTTGGCTTGTTAGCAAAGCAACAGTCTTGCACTGCAATATTCTGAACGTGCCAAAAATCGGCTTTAACTGATTTGAAATTTACAACCCGCTCATCGAAAGCCACCTGCCGCGAGCAGCTTGACGCACCGTCCTCATAGTGTATGACGCACGACGATGAGACAAAGGCGGGTTAGTGAACTATTCATCAACTAAACTGTAAACAAGTAAAAGCCGAAGATAACCCGCCCCGTCAAAAATCACCGGCGAAGAGTCCTTTCCTTACTAAACGCCCGCCACGATACTGTATGACGCATAGCTGTGCGTCAAGTTGCTTGTGTCAGGTAGTTTACCATTAGTTAGAGAATGGCATAGCTCAGCGTTTCCCTTTAGTGTCTGGCTTGTTACGGAAAGCGTAAGCGGCAAGCCCTGCCACCACCAGCGCAGCTATGATTATCGTTGTATAATCAGTCGTTGGCGTTGCGTCTATATTCGCCACGGTGGTCGTAGTCGTTGCCGGAACCGTAGTAGTCGTCCCAGGCAGCGTGGTCGTCGTGACGGCAGGCGCCGCCCGTGCAACTATCGCAAACGTTGAAAAGCCCGGCGTCTCTGCAGAGAACGTCACGTCCGAAGATGTTTCACTGGCTACTTTTGTAGACAGCTCATCCCATCCCGTCGTATACCTCATCAGCACTACGTTCTCTTTCCCGAAGTTATTCTGCGCCAGCCACGACTTTGTGACGGTGAAAGTTATCGCCGCGGTCTTGATGTCGCTGCTCTTGATGCTCTCAGGCGTTATTTCTATATACTGGTAGACGTCAGCAGCCATTTTCTCCGCCAGCACGGCATCCACGCCCGAGACTTTCTCGACTGTTATCTTGGCGTTGCTAACGGAATTCTTCACGTCCAGCTCTATGATGCCAATGGCAATGCCGCTTTTGGCTACGTTTATTTTCGTTACCCCTTCGCCCAGAACGTTCCAGCTTTGCTTTGACGTGTCACTAAAGGAAGAACTGCCGCCCGATGCAACTGTCGTGGTGGTCGTGGTGACCGTGCTGTATAAGAAGAGTGCCGTTGAGTTGGCTGCGTTTCCCGACGGGTCTGTCGCCTCAATTCTTATTATATAAGAGCCTTCCACCAGCGCGCTAAGGTTATAGGCGACATTGGTGTTGTTGATTGTGGCTCCCGTCGTATCTACGGTGCTTCCCACATAAATCCTGTAAGTCAAGTTCGTCGCATGAACGTTGTCAGTGATATTGAAGTATATCTCCGGCGTCGTGTCCGTGGTGCTGGTCTCGTTTGCCGGCGACACAGTTGCTGCCACGGGATTGACGTTGTCAATGGTTATCGTCACAAAGCTTGCGTTGAAAACGCCGCCCGACGGGTCAGTTACTTCCACCGTGAAGCGGTGCGTTCCATTGATGAGAGCCGTGAAGTTATAAGCAATAATCGTGTTGTTGTTCGTGTCGTTGGCCGTCTGCATCGTTCCATCCATGTATATCCTGTACGTCAAGTTTCTCGCATGAACGTTATCGCTTACGTTAAATCTTATTTCAGGCGTGCTGTCCGTCGTGTTCGTTGAGTTCCCCGGTGACGTTATCGTCACTCCGGGGTTAACGTTATCAACCGTGATATTGAAGAGTGTCGTGTTGTATCCATTCCCTGACGGATCGTTCACTTCCACCCTGAAGTTATGCGTTCCGTTCGTTAATGCTGTGAAGTTATAAGCAATGTTAGTATTATTGGTCGTGTCATTCACAGTCACCACGGAACCGTCTACATAAATTCTGTAAGTAAGGTTCGTCGCATTATGGACGTTATCAGTGATATTAAAGAATATCTCCGGAGTGCTATCCGTCGTGTTCGTCGCATTCCCAGGCGATGTTATCGT
>JACQIE010000030.1 GCA_016198645.1 Candidatus Aenigmatarchaeota archaeon
TTATTCTCATGCCGCGCCTGCCTGCACGAAGAACGGGTCCTTCCTACACGGATTCACGAGAATACAGAATTTTCAAGGAAGAGGAAAAACTGAAAACGCTGCCGCGTTCGCTGTACGAAAGGACGTGCCGCTTTGCGCTTCGGCTGTTCACGGCAACGCTTGACGAAAGTGTGAAGAAAAAAATGCAGGAGGACATAGACTTCTCGCATCTCAAAGTCGCGCCGGAAGGCGTTGCGACGCTCACTGTGCTATTGGGCGCCGTCGTGAGCCTGCCGCTGCTTACGCTGGCGGTGGCGGATTTCTTTGGCTATCCGGGCGTGGCGGCGAACTACGTGTTCCTTGCGTTAGCGGTGTTTCTCCCGTTTCTGATTTATCTTTACCAATATCCTTCGCATCTGCGGAAGATATACGAGATGGAAACGGGCTCGGAAATCGTAAACATGATACTATACGTATCCGTCTATATGCGCAACGCGCCCAACCTTGAAGGAGCGGTAGAGTTTGCAGCTCAGAACCTTTCGGGTAAATTGGTTTATGAGCTGCGGAAGCTGCTGTGGGACGTGGAAGTCGGCAATTACCTTACCATGCAGGAAGGGCTGCTTGCTTACGGCGCCAAGTGGAAAGAAAACCGCCCGTTCCTTGAGGCGCTGGACCTCATAATAGGCTCGCTGTCGCACGGCGAGGCAAGAAGGCAGGAAATGCTTGACCAGGCGGTAGAAACAATACTTACAGGGAATCGAGAAGGGGCGAAGCACTTTACGCAAGCCTTGAACACGCCCGTGATGTTCATACATGCAATGGGAATAATACTGCCGCTGCTCGGATTCGTAATGTTTCCTCTGCTTGCTGTTTTCCTTAACATAGGCGCGGCAGTGCTCTTTGTCATATACGACGTGATGCTGCCCGCCATACTTTTCTTCGCCGTGAAGCACGTGCTTGAAGGGAGGCCTGCCACGTTCAGCAAGATAGACGTGTCCATAAGCCCGGACGTGCCGAAAAGCGGCACGTTCCTTTTCAGCGGCAAAGAGATTGCGGCGCTCCCCGTAGCTACTGCGGTTTTCATCGCGCTGGCAACGCTCGCGTGGTTACTATTTCAATCGGAGGGCACGCAGAGCATAGCGGCTGCTGCGCTTGCCGTCGGCTCAATCGCCATGGCAATAGCAACTTACTACTATTTGACGACGTATCAGGCTCTTGACGTCCGCGAAAGGACGAGGGCGGTGGAAGAGGAGTTCAGTGACACGCTGTTCAGGATGGGCAACAACCTCTCTTCCGGCGTGCCGATAGAGAAGGTTCTTGAGCAGAGCGTCACGACGTCCAAAAACTTAAAAATCCGCGGGCTTTTCGCAAGGGCGCTGGAAAACATACGCACGCTTGGAATGACTTTCCGGCAGGCGTTCTTTGACGAGAGGTACGGCGCGGTGAGACTATATCCTTCGCGGCTCATACGCTCCGTCATGACGACCGTAGCTGAGTCAGCCGAGCGCGGCTCAAAAAGCGCGTCGTCAGCTATGCTCTCAGTGGCGAAATACCTGAAGAGCCTGCACGACACGCAGGAAGATGTGCGGGCAGAGCTGGGGGACCCTCTAAGCTCCATGAAATTCCAGGTATTCTTCATGTCGCCCATGATAACGGGAATCATAGTGACGCTAACGATGATGATATTACGAATACTCACAAGCCTTGGGCAGCAAGCTAAAGGATTGCCGTACGTGCCGTTCCTTGACAGCTTTTACAGCACGGGCATAACCCCACTTGAATTCGTGCTTGTCGTGAGCGCGTACCTGCTTGAGACGTGCCTGCTGCTGTCGATGTTCATAAACGGCATAGAGAACGGCGAAGACCGCGAAGGCTTCAGGAAATACAGCGCAGATTCCATAATCGTCGGCTTTATATTCTTCTGGGTCGTCATAGCTGTCACGCTGGTTATATTCATGCCAATAATCGATTATACGTTCTGATAATTATGAGAATAGCTTTTTTCACCGATACATACAAGCCGCAGGTAAACGGCGTGGTCACTTCCGTGACTCTATTCGCGAAAGAACTTAGAAAAAGAAACAAAGTGTACATATTCTCGCCTTCAGGTACAGGCGAAAAAAATTGTTACCCGTCTCCGTCTGTGCCGTTCCCCGCGTATTCGGGATACCGCGTCGGATTGCCATATAATATTGTCGCACCGGACATGGATATAGTGCACGTCCATTCACCATTCACCATGGGCATGGCGGGAATGGCGCTGGCGAAAAGAAGAAATATTCCGATAGTCGGGACGTTCCATACCATGTTTCCTGATTATCTGCATTATCTCATGCCGGACTTTCTTATCCGGAGCGCGCTGCACGGCGCGGCAAAACGAATGTCGTGGGCATTCCTCCGCGCTTTTTACAACAGGTGCGACGCCGTGATAGCGCCTTCAAAGACGGTGGCACGGGCTCTCGCAAAGCATGGAATAAAGAATGTCCGCGTCATACCAACCGGCATGGATTTTGCAAAGCACGATTATACGAACGGCATGAAACGAAGGCTGGGAATAACGGGAAAAATGGTACTGCACGTGGGTAGGGTGACCAAGGAAAAGAGGATTGATTTCTTGATGGACGCTCTTTCATGTGTTGATGCGACGCTCGTAGTGGCGTCAGACGGGCCTCTCCGCAAAGAATTGGAACGGAAAGCGGGGAAGAACGTGATATTCACCGGTTATCTTTCCGAGAAGGAATTGCGCGGCCTTTACAGGGAGGCGGATGCCTTTGTGATGGCATCGCGGAGCGAAACGCAGGGGCTCGTGCTCCTGGAAGCGGCGTCGCACGGCGTGCCGTGCGTGGTTCTGGATGCGCCTGTGATATCCGATTTCGTGAAGGAGAACCGCATAGGAACGGTCGCGACGGAAAAAGGATTTGCCGCGGCTGTGAAAAAAACGCTGGAAAAGGGAATGCGCATAGATGTCCGCGGACCAAAAAGGAAATATGATATTAGGAAATGCGCGGCGGAGTTGGAAAATCTTTACAA
>JACQIE010000035.1 GCA_016198645.1 Candidatus Aenigmatarchaeota archaeon
TGCGGCGTTGGTTATCCTTATGCTCACGAAAGCGCCGGGAGAAAACATGTCGTAAAGCTTTACCAGCCTGCCGGCATCCGGCGGATTGCAGTACGCATTCAGCGCCGCTATTTTTTGCGTCTCCACGACGCCGTTCGCGCCCGAAGAAAGCCCGAACAACGCCGCGCTGTCGGGCGACGCCTCCCAGCCGTCCGAACCCGTGCCGTATATTAGCATGTCCGAAACGCGGTAAGATGACGACTTGACGTTCTGCAGCGCCGATTGCTCTTCAAACAGCGGCAGTCGTGATATTACGGCGACGAGAATGAACGATATAGTGCCTATGAAAACAGCGAGTGCGACGATAAATTCTATGTCCAGAACGGCTTTCATTGCATCACACTAATCCCAGCCTGACCGTCAGCAAGTATACAAGCACGCCGACCGTGAACATTATTATGCTGTGCTTGACGCCGCCGGACACGGAGTCGGTGGATATCTGCCCGGCGATAAGCCCGGAAAAGATTGATTGTATCACGACCATCAGAAAGAACAGCGACTTGTAATACGATGACGGGTCTTCAGGAGCGCCAAACTGGAACGCCGCAGACGTGGTATGGAAAATGTTGCATCCTATGCACGAGGGTCCGGAAACGCCCACGCAGAGCTGGCACGGGTTGGCGCCCATCAGGCCCGTTGGCGACAGCCCGCCCACGGACAGGGAGCCGCCGGAAATTTCCGTCTGCACCAGCGGGATGAGGAATTTCACGAGCGCCAGGGATATGCCCACGAAAATGAAGAATATTGCGTACAGCATCATGACCTGCTGGTTCAGAAGGCTCGCTTTCTCGTTTTCCACGTCCCGGAGCATTTCTATGTTATTCGCGAGCGCGTCCATTATCTGCGTCACGTTCGTGCCGGAAGAGGACGCCTGGCGTATTATCATCACGGAGCGCGTGATGACGCTGCTCCGCCCGACGCCTTTTGTGAAGCCTTCCAGCACGGATTCAAGCGGGACGTTCCAGCTTAACTGCGTCGCCATTTTCTCAACGTGCGGCGTCAGAGAGCCGTAATTTGACTTGGACACGATGCGTATTGACTGGAGTATCGTCAGGCCTGCGCGTTGCGATTCGGCCAAGTCCCGCAACAGGCTGGGAAATTCCTTTTCGTAGAGCTTTATTTTGCGGAATTCCATGAAATTGTAAACGGCGTACGGGACGATGAGCATCATCATCCCCAGAAATATAAGATTTGCGGAAACCGGAAAATTGCCGGAGAATGCGACGGCCAGCGAGACGGCTATGATGAAGCCCGCTGCCGATAGTATAAGCACCTGCCGTTTCCTTTCCATTTCCGTCACCCGTTGGGGGATATTGATTTCACGAGCATCATGAAGCCTATGGAAAGCAGGGGCAGCAATATGAAAACGATGAAAGACTGGGTGACCGCCGTTTCCGCGCCGGACGTTATTGCCGCCATGACGGACGAAAGGACGATGAAGAACATCGCGCCCACTATGATGAGAGTCAGGTATACTTCCACGAAGAGCGAAAGGTCCTGCGCGTATTTCTTTATCCGGCGCCTGTAATCCGCCATGAGTTCATTTGATTTTCCCGACACGTAATCGTTTATGTTGCCGCCCGATGCGTAAATATTGTTTATCCCCCACAGCAATTCCTTGAACTCTTTTGACGGCGTGCTATTCGCCCTTCTTTTTATCGCGGAGTGGAGGGGCATGCCGAAAACTTCAACGTCCCTCACTATAGTGCGGCAGTCCTTGGCCACCTCGCCATACTCGCCGAATTGGGAAAGGGTTCGGAAAAAAAATATGGGAGGGGCGTCTTTCGTGGCTATTGAGGACAGGTAAGAAACCGCAAAAGGCAGGACCTTGCGTATGTTCACCTCGCGCGCCTTTGCCTGTGTGCCAGGATACGAGTAAAAAAGAAAGAGCAGGCCGCCGGCTATGGAGCCGGACAGCGTTAGTGATAGGAACACAGCCATCAACGGCTGTATTGAGAACAACCCGAATATGAACGAGAATACCACCATTTCCACCACGAACGTGGATACGGTGAAGAATCCGGACAACGCAAGCCATTCTTCAAGCGTATACGTCATGTTCGCTTTCTGCAGTTCTTCCCGCACATCCGGAAAATACGCTGCCGCTGTTTTTGCGTAGCCGCCGAAGACGCGGTAAGATACGCTCTGCAGGGTCATGCATCTCCCCCTATCTTGGCAAGCAGGCCCTCCGGTGAAGTATAGAAAGCGTCTATGACGGCACCCACTTCCCTGTAATCCTTGATGCCCCGTTCAAGCATCCAGTTTATTATCATGCCGCGTTTCTCTATCTCCCGGCGGATTTCATCGGGCGTTAACCCTATCGAGTCCGATATTTTGCGGAGCAGCACGCTTTTGTTGCCGACTGCATACTTGTCATTCCGCGCATCCCACGTCATGATTTCGTCCATTACAGGAGCCTTGGAGTCTTCATCGAATCCGATGACTTCAACGAGTGAACTGACCCTTCGGATGTATTTCCTGCCTTTCTTTACGCGCTTTATGAATATTATGACGTCGAGATTCTGCAGCAGATAAGGCGGCAGCCCTATGGGCTCGGATGTAAGCCTGTCCACAAGCTTGTTGAAATCTTCTGCGTGGACCGTAGATAGTCCTGGATGGCCTACTGCCATCTGCTGGAAAAGCACGTAAGCTTCCTTGCCCCGGACCTCGCCCACTATTATATAATCCGGCCTTTGACGTAAAGACTCTTTCAGAAGGCTGAACATGTCCACCTGTACGCCCGTCTCGTCCACGGAGACGCGCGCCACTTCCGGCACCCAATGGGAGTGCGGCAATCGCAGCTCTGCCGTGTCTTCTATGCTCACTATCTTCATCTGCGGATTGATGAACAGCGAGAGCACGTTCAGGAAAGACGTCTTGCCGGTTGCCGTGCCGCCGGACAGCAGGAAGCTTTTGCCGTATTCCAGAAGAAACCACGCGTATGCAAGCATGGTGGTGTCGCACGTCCCGTAGTTGATGAGGTCGACAGGCGTAAGCGGCTTGTCCGTGAACATTCTGATTGTGAAGTTGCTCCCTCTTCTGGCTATGTCGCTGCCAAGCGTCGCTTGGACTCTGCTGCCGTCGGGCAGCGTGCCGTCAAGAAGAGGATGCGATATGGATATTGTCTTTCCGCACCGTTCACTAAGGCGATTGACGAACGAATCCAGTTCCGTTGCATTGTCAAACTTGATGTTCGTTCTTATCGAGCCAAGTTTCGGGTTCCTGTGATAAACGTATATGGATATATTCTCGCCGTCGCATGATATGTCCTCGATATTTTTGTCCGCCAGCAGCGGCTCCACGCGCTCCATCCCGATGAAATCACGGAAAACATAGTATTTCAGCACAGCCTTCTTCTCCTCGCTCAGGGCATAGCCGAAATAGCTTAACGCGCGTCGCACGGACTTGTCTATGTATCCTTCCACGTTGGTGTTGCGCACCTCGGAAAAGTTTATGTCAACCTTTTCCTGTATGTAATCTTTGATGTTTTGAATCATCTTTTTTTCGTTCTCGTTTACCTCCGGCTCAATCACCCGGTATACCATTTCTTTTGCCGCAGGGTCGTACTCTATGCGCACATATATGGGCACTCCGGCGGCAAATCCCGGAAATTTCAGCGGATACGTGAGTTCCTTAACGTCGCTCTCCTGCGCCTTCTCTTCCTCCTGCTTTTGCATGGCTATCACAGGCACGTTTATGCCGTTGTCTATTAACGCTCTAAATTCGGCGGATGGCGTTCCGCGGCGGGCATGCGTTTCCTGCGCCGGTAACGGCGTGCCTATGAATCCCGTAGGCGCCGCTACCGGCGCAGCCGTTTTTACGCGTATTTTCGGGAAAGACGGCGGCTTAAGAGAAATCCTGAAACCCACATAATCACCTGCTTGCAATCGTTATCGAGTCGCCCGTCTTTCTTGCCATGGCGTATTCCTGCGCGCTATCCACGAATCCGTTAATATTATGAGGGTTGGCGGTATTAAAAATTTCCGCGCGCACGCTCGTTCCTGACGTGCTCGTTGCGTTGAGGAAGCAGCTCTCGCCCGGCGTGCACGTTCCCCCGTTGCCGTCTTCCGCCCGTATTACATAACCGTTTCCGGATATCTGCACGGGTATCTTGACGTATGATTCGGCGTTTTCGTGCCGCGACGCCTTGACGATAGCCGTTGACACGGCTTCTGACGCGGTTTTTAGCTGGCTTTCGTCCGCAATGCCCGTCAGAAAGACGCGGGCATTGAAGAAGCTGTTTATGACGTAAGCGGTTAAAAGCACGCCTATACCGAAAAAAAGAAGTTCCATGACGAGCCTATATTGACCTCTCATGCTGCTAATATCCCGCGGATATTATATTAAGGTTCACGAATCGATGGCAAAGCTCATCAGTGTTTTCTTCTCGTTTCCGGAAGTGTCGTCGCCCGTTTTCTCTATGATTATCGTGCTCCCCTTTGAACCCAACTGGTTGCCCGCGCTCTCAAGCACGACTTTCCGCGATTCGAGCGTGCCTCCTATCTTCAGTTCCACCGGTTCAAGCGTGTACGTTATTGCGTATTTCCTGCATTCCACGCCCGTGTCAACGCACGTGCTTAGGACGCAAAGTGTCAGCGGCGAGTTGTCCTGCCATACGCCCTGCGTTGCGCCGCAGTCGTTTCTCCCGAGCGGTATCGCGCTTTCCGAATCAAAAACGGTGCCGGAGGAAAGGAATTCCAAGTCAACGCGTTGCGCCGCTTCGTCAAAGAGCACGTCCGCGTCAACGGTGACCGGTATCCGCACGCGCCCGCCGTGATTTGCAACGTCCTTTATCGCGCTTTCCAGATTCAGCATGAACGTTTTCGAATTTTCAATCGTTGAAGCGTCGCGCGTCTTGTCAAGCAGCGGCAGTCCCACGGCAGTCACAGAAGTGACCACGGCTATAAGCACGGCCGTAAGAAGCAGCTGGGAGACAACCTGTTCCACTCCCTTCATTACATCATCTCTTCAGCTTCATGTTTGGCATTGTCGTAAGAATGAGCGCGTTCAGCCTTTTTTCCAGTTTCGTCAGTTTCTCGTCCATTTTTGAGCGTTCATCAGGCTTGGCTTTCGCTTCCTCTTCGCCGGATAGCTCAACGCGCTGGATAAAGTCCGTAAGCTTTTCGGAAAGCGCGTCCACGGATTCCATGAGCTTTGAAACCCTGTCCGCCAGGTCCGAGTTCATCCTAACCATCTCATCGACAACGGCTTGGTTGGACTTGACTATCTCCATCATGGTTTTCATGCCCTCGCCGCCCTGCGTTTGTTCCATCTGCTCAAGCTTTTTCTCCAACCGCCTTATCGGCCCGATGGGCACCAGCTCATAGTCTTCTTCCATAGAATCACCATTCAATTAATTATTATCCCGCCGATAATATAAAAAGCTGCTCTCACGTCTCAAAGCAATAAACACGAAAGAAACTATTGCACATGCTATAGCCTAACTTTGTCCACTTAGAGTCTGTATTAGACCTGCTTCCTACAAGTCCATTTTTCGCATTATCGGATGACGTCCACTCCTCGCAATAGCGGATGTCTTTCATACCCGTCGCTTGGGTTCCCGTCCATACGAACCCGCTAAGACTGATTGCGCCCTTTTCATCTATATTAATAGGGTTGTTAATATTGCCGTTCGTCAGGTCGACCTTGCTTGTTGCCACGGTTGCCTTATCACTGGGGCGGAAATACCTGATGTCCGGTATGCGGTCCTTCGCGTCTACGGTGCTTGTGGACAGCCACGCTACCCACGTGCCGCCAAGCCCGGCAGCCTCGGCAAGGCCTTGGCACTTGGCATCCGCGCCCGCCAGCCCGCCAAGGTTGCCGTTATATGCCGATGAGCTAAGGAAGACGCGCTTCGACGGTATGGTCGTTGTGGTTGTACTCGTCGTAGTTGTCGTAGTGGTTACCACTGTTTCCACGTCCAGCGTCGCTTTAAGTTTTGCAACTTTGCCCTCGATTACCAATTCATAAGTTCCTGTGCCCGGCACGCTGACCGTGAATTCACAAGTCTGCTGCGGCTTTATCGTTGTGCAGTCGCTGCCGCTTCCCGCAAGCGCGTCGTCCACGAGAAACAAAGGCGGTGCCATGTCGAGCGTGCCCATGTTTCGTATGTATACGTTGTTGTTATCAGTCTGAACAACCCTGAAGACTTCCCTTACGTTTTCCGTTTGCGCACCCGCTGCGTTGCCCACTTGTTCCGAAGAGGATTGCTGGATGCTGATGAACATGTTGGAAGAGATTCCCAGTATCGCTATAGCGATAAGAATCAGGAGAATGACGGCTATTATAGGGGAAACGCCTTTCATAGAAGTATTACGCGCGTCTCCTAAATAAACCCGTTGCAACGCCCGTAGAACGCCATCCGTTGCAACCGTGAGGCAATGGCACTACCCTGCAATGCTACGATAAATTTCAAATCGGCTCTGCCAAGTTGGCGAAAACGCCAAAACA
>JACQIE010000033.1 GCA_016198645.1 Candidatus Aenigmatarchaeota archaeon
CCCAGAGCTAGCTCAAGAAGCTGGGCAACGGACAGACCAGACGCCGTCTCAACTTTGAATACAAAGCTATCTTCCACGGGCGTGACCTTCTCTGCGCTTTCCATGCTTTTTACGCATTCGGCGCACCGGTCTTCCGGCGCCATCACAACGGCGCCGCTCCTTTTTTCAAGCGTGTGCGCATCGCAAAACTTCGGGCCTTTCACAACAACGGGATTCTGGTAACCGGCTATCGCGCCCTGATGGCGCATGTTGTCGCGGCCGAAGCCCAGATGCGCCGTCGCTTCCAGCTTGATTCGATGGTTTTCCAGAAGCTCTGTAATCGGTATGCCCCCGTCCGCAGCCCGCACGCTTTCTTCTGTGCTTTTCATGTCGCCGGCCTTAACGGCAGCCGGGCCTTCCCGGTCAAGAATGAAAGAGACTTGGCAGCGCGAGCAGCCTTCGCCGGCGCACTTGCACGCACTTTGCAATGTGAACATGGACGGGTCAAACGTTAAAGGTATCAGTCCGAGCCGATGAGCCACGGCTTCATCGAAAAGCCCGGAATTGTTTGCTTCAACGTAGACATCGGTAATTGCAAGTATAGGAACGCCGCTCATGAGCGTCCGGCGCAGCGCATTGGCGATGCCCCGGTCAGCGTCAGAGATGACGAACTTCATTTTATCGGGGGATTTTTCCAGAATCTTGACGTCCATATTTAATCACCATATCCCCTTTTTGCTGCACCAGACTGACGCACGATGCTGTATGACGGCTTTGCCGTCCAGTCGCTTTGCGTCTAACAGCTTTCAAGTCGATGCCATATTATATTTTACTATCCCTCGCTTCGCGAGTTGATGCTCTACTTTTATTTACGTTTATTACGGGAAAGTCTTTAAAAGCACGCGTGGCTTACACTCTTCTCCCGCGCCGTCCGCCCTTCTTTCGCATGCTGTCGTGCGGTATCGGAGTGACGTCCTCAATGGATGAAATCCTGAAGCCGCTTCGTGCTAATGCGCGGATAGCCGGCTGCGCCCCCTGGCCGGGAATGCGGGCTTTGTTGCCGCCCGGGGCGCGTATCTTGATGTGGAGATGAGTTATCCCGTGGGCTTTTGCTTTTTCCACTACCTTGCGCACGGCTTTCATTGCAGTAAAGGGCTTGCCCTTGTTCATATCTCTGTCGGATACCTGCCCGCCAGATGAGATGCCTATGGTCTCGGCGCCGGTTATGTCGGTAATATGTATTATAGTATTATTGACGGATGAGTATACGTTGGCTATGCCTGCTTTCTGTTTCATTGCTGTTCACCCGTTTCTACTGCATTCGTGACAGGAGCGTCAACCTTTATCAGCCCGTCCTCGGTGCTTCTCACGATATAGCTGGGCCACGAAAGCTTGCGGCCGGAAATCGTGACGTGCCCGTGCAAAATAAGCTGGCGGGCGTGCTTCATGGAATTCGCCATGCCCTTCTTGAATATGACAGACTGGAGACGGCGGTCCATAAGCTGCTCCACGGATACGCCAAGAATGTTGTCAAGGCTTTTCACGTCAACGCCGAGCGTCGCCAGTTTATCTATCAGTTCGCGCTCCTTGGTCGCGTTGGCAGATGCCTGCAGTGTCCTTGCCCGCTGCCTGAAATCTCGGAGAATGCTTTCCGCGCGGCGTATTTCCTTCTTTCTTCGCAGCCCATAAGAAGACAGGAGCTTCTTCTCCCTGTCTATACGCTCTTTGTCGTAAGGCTTTGTCGGGCTTGCGAACTTTTTTTTCTGCTTTTTCGGGTGTCCCATGAATCATCACTTCTTTGCCGGAGCAGGCTTGGGCGCGGCTTTCGGAGCCTTGGCTTCCTTGACTGCCTTCTTGCTCACGCCGACTGTCTTCTGGGTTCTGAACGTGCTGCGGGTGCTCTGGCCGCGGACGGGCTGCCCCATCTCGTGCCTCACGCCCTTGTACGAGCGTATCCTCTTCATGAGGTTTATGTCTTCTTTTTGCGTGAATTCGAGCGGAACGCGGGTAAGATGAATATCCTTGCCGGTGTCCATGTCTTTCTGCCTGTTCAGAAGGAACGGCGGGAAGTCGTGCGCGATTATAACGTCCTGCAACGACTTGAGCTCTGCAGCGCCCAGCTCGCCGAGCTTCTTCGATTCAGGCACGCCCGCTCTCTGGCAGGAGATGCGCGAGAAGACGAACCCTATGCCCTTTATCTTGCGTATAGCGCGGGCAGTCTGGAGGGAGCCGTCTATATCGGTATCGAGAAATCTCACGATTCTCCTTGCGGTCTCTTTAGTTCCGGCTTCTTTTATTTCAGGTTCTGCTGCTTTCATTTTCGACCACTCTGATTATTTGCCCACTTGAAATCACGCGAATCTCGGTTAAGCTTAAGCATGTTCTTTTCGCACTTGGTGGAGTCGAAAGGAAGGAGCTTGCCGTTCCTGTCCACAACCATCATCCCCGTGCCCTCTTCTATGGCCTTGGAACAGAAAGCGCACTTCATGCTTACTTCCTCCCGTAAGACTCGGACGAGTCCATTTCCGTTTCCCTGAGCATGAGCACGTCGCCTATGGCGACAGGGCCCATTATATTCCGCGTGAGGACCTTGCCCTTGTCGTGCCCGTCGTTTATCATGCACTTGACGACCGTAACGCCTTTGGCGCCAGACCTCTTTATTATGCCTATCACTTCAGCGGGAGCGGAGTCTTCTGCCATCATAATCACAACGATTCAATCTTCGCGCGGGCTTCGCCGGCTTCCACTACTGCGATGGAAGCTGTCGGGACTTGTAATCCCGCCGCCCTTCCAAGCTCGGATTTGCTCGGGACTTTGACGAGCTTTATCTTTTTCTCGTCGCAAAGCGGCTGCAGGTGCATGAGTATTTCAGCAGGAGACGTGTCTTCGGCGAGCACGACGAGCTTGGCTATGCCGCGCTCAACTGCCTTTGTCGTTTCATTAACACCTTTTCTTATCTTGCCCGTTTCACGGGACGCTTCCACAATTTCAAGAATCTCTTCAGTCTTGGTCATTGGCATTGCACCTCGTTCCTTATATAACAGGACAAACCTTTTAAGCGTTCTTTTGGGGTTGGCAGTTCCGAAAGACGGTGAGTTTTTAAGCTTTGCCCGTAACATACTGCCATGAAAAACAGCAAATTCGTGAAACTCAAGTGCGGAAAATGCAAGAACGAACAGATAAGTTACAGCAAGGCTTCAATGAACGTTAAATGCCTCGTATGCGGCGAAGTTCTTGCCATGCCCGCAGGCGGCGATGCGAGAATGCTCGTCCAGTCTGAGGAACTCTAAATGGCGAAGAAGAGGGGCTTCCCGATGCAGGGTGAGCTTGTTATCTGCATCGTCAGGCATGTGAACCCCAACTCGGCAGAGCTGATTCTGGAAGAATACGACAAGGAAGGCATGATTCACATTTCCGAAATAGTTTCGGGATGGGTCAACAGCATAAAGGACCACCTCAAAGCGGGGCAGAAAGTTGTCGCCAAAGTGACGAAAGTGAATGAGGACGACGGCTATATAGCGCTCTCAATAAAGCGCGTTGAGCCGCGGCAGGAGAAGGAAAAGCTGAAGGAATATAATCTTGACAAGAAAGCGGAGAAGCTTCTGGAAATGGCGGCGAAGCTCAAAAAGAAGACGCTGAGCGCGGCTTACGAAGAAGTGGGCTTCGCCATGCAGGAACATTTCGGCTCGCTTTTCAAGGCGTTCAAGAAAGCCATGGGCAGCCCGACAGCGCTTACGGACAAGGGGATACCGGAAGGGTGGGCATCCGTAATACAGGAGATAGCGGAGAAAAACATAGAGCAAAAAGAATTTGAATTCCGCGCGAACGCCACGATGACCACGCACGAGCCGGACGGCATAGACGCGATAAAAGCCCTGTTGGGCGAGGCTGAAAAAATGGGAATCGGCGTGCATTACATTTCCGCGCCGTTTTACATGTTTAAGTACAGGACGAAAGACGCCAAAAAAGGCGAGAAATATTTTACGGATGCGATAGAAAAAATAAAGGCAAGGGCGCGCCCTAAAATCGAATGCAAAGCGGAGATTGTATGATGAAGTGCGCCCTGTGCGGCTACGTCATTAACAAATGCACGAAGGGGCATGAGGTTTCTTCCGCGCATCCGTTGCGCTTTTCTGCGGAAGACAAATACGGCAAATACAGGCGCATGGCAAAACGAAAAGGCTTTATCAACAGGTAGTTAATGTTGCGTCAAAGGTCGTTGTTTAGGTGCCCGCATTCCTGTTGAAATGTGCAAACAACTTTGTTGTTTGACATGTCAAAGAGCATAGCTCTTTGCGCATGCTTCGGGGTGATGCCCGGCTTTGTGTAGAAAGTTAGGATATTGGCACTGGTGAATGACGCCTTCGGCGTCTGTCTGCATCGCGCCAATATCCTGACACGTTCGTGGGCATGAAGTTCATGCCCACGACTTTCTACACAAAGCCGTGATGCCCAAAGTATTTATTAAGGCAAAGCCAATTATGGACGGTGGAGTGAATGGAAACGGGCATAAGAATTCTTAACAAGGTCAAGGCAAAAAATCCCGTTCTCGTGGTCGGGATGCCCGGCATAGGCAACGTAGGGCGCGTCGCAGCAGGCTATATGGTTTCCGAGCTGAAAATGAAAAAATTCGCCGAACTTCATTCGCCGCATTTCCCGCATCTTGTGATACTTGACGAAGAGGACGAGGCGAGGATGCTCAGGTGCGAATTCTTCCATATAAGGGGGAAGCGGGATTTGATAGTCCTTACGGGCGACACGCAGAGCGTCACGCCCGAGGGACACTACGATTTTTGCGAGAAGGTATTGGAATTTTCCAGGAAGATGGGCGTGAAAGATGTCATAACGCTCGGCGCGTTCCCGTCAGGCGAACTGAAAACGGAGCCCCGCGTGGTCGCGGCAGTGAGCGACAAATCGCTGAAGAAAAAATACCCGTTCCTTGACTTTGGCAAGGACCATCCCGTGGGCACGATAATAGGCGCCGCCGGGCTCATGGCGGGAATGGGCAGGAATTACGGCATGAACACGCTTATCCTGATGGGCGAGACCTTCGGAATGCCCCTCATGATGGATCCAAAGGCGGCAGACAGGATACTTCATGTTCTCATGAAAATCCTCGGGCTGAAACTGGACCTTAGCAAACTTGAAAAAACGGTGGCGGAGATGGAAGAAAGGCTTAAAAAGACAGAAGAGATACATAAAAAGCTGCTGGAGGATATGCCCAAGTCCAAGGAAGACGTCAGGTATATCGGCTGATGGCAAAGGTGATTATGTTGTTTGAATATGAAGGATTTACGCGTTTCGAGGTCACGAGAATAATATCCGCAAGAACGTTACAACTGGCGATGGGTGCGCCGCCGCTCGTCAGGCACGTCACCTCTGCAAGAGACCTGGCGATGAAAGAATTTGACTCGGGCGTTCTTCCTATAACAGTGAGGAGGCAAATGCCTTCGGCGTGATTCTTATGGCAAGGCAAAAAGAAAAGCTTTCCGTCCCAAGGGACATGTACCTTTCTGCGGGCGCGCATATCGGCATGACCACGAAGACGGCGGACATGAAGCATTTCATTTACAAGATAAGGCCATCCGGGCTCGCCGTGCTCAACGTCGGGATGCTGGACAAAAGGCTGGGCATAATTTCCAACATGCTGGCGAAAGCGAAGAATATACTCATCGTGGCACGCAAGGAGACGAACAACGAAGCGATAGAAAAGTTCTCCAAAGCGGTGGGCGCGAAAGCAGTTCTTGGCAGGTTCATGCCGGGCACGCTTACGAATCCGAGTTCCACGGAATTCTTTGAGCCAGACGTCGTGATAGTCACGGACCCGCTTGAGGACAAGCAAGCGATTACGGAAGCGCTGAAAATGAGGATGCCGATTATAGGGCTGGCGGACACGTTCAACGAGACGTCGCACATCGACTTCGTCCTGCCGTGCAACAACAAGGGCAAGAAGTCCGTCGGCCTCGTGCTCTGGATACTCGCCAAGATGATAAAAGAAAAGCGCGGCGAGCCGTTTGAAGTCCCGGCAGAAGACTTCGGCTACGAAAAGGAAGCCATGAGGACGCAGAAAGAAGACGAAGACATGGAAGAAGAGCAGAAGGCGTGATTATTACGGCAACGGAAATTCCACAAACACGGCGCGTTATAGGATTAGACGGATTAGGGCGGCATTCCGGGCAAACAGTGACTTTGTTTGGAGCAGGCGGCGTTGTTCGCGGTTCGCTCTATCAGCGAGTGCATCGTAGCGGTTATTCTGTGTCTGTTGACCCTTTCGACGAGCGCAGGATTGTCGACGTAGAATCCGGGCAGACGATAGGAATAGTTACGGAAAAGGGAACAACGGAAGATGTAAGATACTATAGAGTTAGCTATTATAGCAAGTGACAAAAATATTCATACAAGATTCTGTCCTTGCTATAAGGAGATGACATTAGAAACTGTCTGAAAACTAATGTCATCGACTGTAGAATTTAAGCAGTGGATTTTTAAAGTAATGCAGAAAAAGTTAAGACAATATGATAATAGCCGTAATGCCTGCCTACAACGAAGAAGGGACGATAACCAGGGCAGTGGAAGAAACGAAACGCTACGTTGACAAAATCATAGTCGTGAACGACGCCTCTGCCGACGCGACGGCAACGCTTGCCCGCCGGGCTGGCGCCATCGTGGTAAGC
>JACQIE010000006.1 GCA_016198645.1 Candidatus Aenigmatarchaeota archaeon
AGCTTCACACGCTCCCGAAGCGCGGCAAGAAGCGGTTCGTGAAGATCTGCCGTCGAGCTGCCCGCGTGATTTGCCTGACAACGCTCATGAAGAAGGAATTGCTCTCGTGGGGTATTGACCGAAAAAAGGTGATCAAATCGCAGACTATATGCGCATAAAGAAAGTATTGTTGCTGGGCAGTGGCGCAAAGTGCTGAAAAGCACGCGATTTCAAAATCGGAGAAGCGGGCGAATTCGACTACTCCGGTGCCCAGGCGATAAAATCCTTGAGAGAGGAAGGAATAGAAGTCGTGCTTATCAACCCCAATATAGCTACTATACAGACCGATTCAAAATTCACGGACCGCGTTTATTCCGTGCCGATAAAGCCGGCATTCGTGGAAAAAGTCATAGAGAAGGAGAAGCCTGACGGGATACTGCTCGGTTTCGGCGGGCAGACTGCACTTAATTGCGGCATGGAGCTATATGAGAGCGGCGTGCTGCAAAAACACGGCGTGAAAGTTCTCGGTACAGGCACGGAGAGTATAAGGAAGGCGAGCGACCGGGACTCGTTCAGGACGTTAATGCTGGAAAACGGCGTGCCCATACCTGTGAGCGAAAAAGCCACGGACGTTGAAGGAGCTCTGGCTGCCGCCAAAACGATAGGATACCCCGTAATCGTGCGCGTTGCATACACGCTGGGCGGCTACGGCTCCGGCATAGCATATAACGACTCGGAACTGAGGGAAATAGCATATCGCGGGCTGTCTTACAGCAGAATAAGGCAACTGCTCATAGAAGAATATCTGGACGGATGGAAGGAGATAGAATACGAAATCGTCCGCGACTGCGAAGACAATTGCATCACGATATGCAACATGGAGAACGTGGACCCGATGGGCATCCATACCGGCGACTCGATTGTCGTCGCGCCGTCGCAGACGCTAAGCAACCGCGAGCATCAGGCTATGCGCACCACCGCGTTCAGGGTAGCCCGTACGCTTGGTATCGTGGGTGAATGCAACATCCAGTATGCCGTTGAACCGGAGACCGGCTCGTTCAAAGTAATAGAGGTGAACTCGCGGCTTTCGAGAAGCTCCGCCCTTGCGAGCAAGGCGACAGGCTATCCGATAGCCTACATAGCGGCGAAGCTTTCGCTGGGACATCCGTTGCGTGACTTGAAAAACAAAATAACCGATACGACCGCGTTCTTCGAGCCGGCGCTGGATTATGTCGCGGTCAAGATACCGCGATGGGACTTTGAAAAATTCAAAGGCGTTGACGTGACGCTCGGCCCGCAAATGAAATCCGTGGGCGAAGTCATGGCGCTGGGGCGAACGTTTGAAGAAGCCCTGCAGAAGGCGGTGAGGATGCTGGACACCGGCAGCGAGCTTACGTCGCTTGACTGCCCCGCGAACGAGGAGAAGCTGCGCGTTCCGAATGAAAAAAGGATTTATTACATAGCTAACGCACTTAGGACTGAACGCGTCGGGAGCGTCGCTTCGCTCACGAAGATACACCCGTGGTTCATATACAAAATCAAAAATATCGTGGACGCGGAAAAGAACACGTCTCTTGATAAAGAGAACCTCCGCAAGCTGAAGAGGCTCGGGTTTTCCGACGGGAGAATAGCCTCGCTTGCGGGCGTGGACGAAAGCGGCATCAGGGCGCTGCGCAAATCTTTCGGGATAACGCCTGTCGTGAAACGGATAGACACCGCGGCGGCGGAATGGGAAGCAAGGACGAACTATCTTTATCTCACATACTGGGGCAGCGAAGACGACATCGCCTTCGAGAAAAAGAAAAAAATAATCGTGCTGGGCTCCGGCTGTTACCGCATCGGCTCTTCCGTGGAATTCGACTGGTGCTGCGTCAACATGGCATGGGCAATGAAAAAATATGCGGACGAAATAATAATGATAAACTATAATCCCGAAACCGTCTCAACGAACTACGATACGGTGGACAAGCTTTACTTCGATGAATTGACGCTTGAACGGATACTGGACATAACGGACAAAGAAAATCCCGAAGGCGTCATAGTTTCAGTGGGCGGACAGATACCGAACAATCTCGCTTTGCCTCTGGCGCAGAACGGCGTCCGTATACTTGGCACGTCCGCGCAGAATATAGACAAGGCAGAGGACCGCGCCAAGTTCTCTTCGCTGCTCGACGGCATAGGCGTGAAACAGCCCGAATGGGCTACGTTGGGTAGCGTCGAAAGCGCGAATGCGTTTGCGCATCGGGTTCAATACCCCGTGCTTGCCCGGCCGTCTTACGTGCTGTCCGGCTCGGCGATGACGGTGATATTCGATGATGCGCAGCTTGAGGCTTACATGAATGGCGAAAGGGGAAAGAGCGTGACGCTTTCCAAATTCTTCACGGACGCTAAAGAGGTGGAGATAGACGGCGTGCGCGGGGGCGCGACTTACGTGGGCGCGATACTTGAACACATAGAGAACGGCGGCGTACACTCCGGCGACGCGACGATGGTGGTGCCCGCCGTGACGATAAGCGGGAAAATGAAAGACATGCTGCGAGGCATAGCCGCGAAAGTTGCGGACGCGCTGGATATACGCGGGCCTTTCAACTTGCAATTTTTGGTGAAGAACGGCGACGCGTACGTTATAGAGTGCAATGTCCGCTCGTCCCGCAGCATGCCTTTCGTGTCGAAAGCAACGGGACGGAATCTCATGGGCATAGCGGCGCGTGCCATCATGAACGAGCGCATAAACGAAGAATACGCCGAGCCTTCACTGTATTGCGTGAAGTTCCCGCAGTTCTCCTTTACCCGCATGGGCGCCGACCCGCTCACGGGAGTGGAGATGGTGTCAACAGGCGAGGTGGCATGCTTCGGCTCCACGTTCGGCGAAGCTTTCATGAAAGCCGCCATGGCGGGCGACGTAAAAATCCCGAGTGACGACTCTGCAATATTCGTCACGGTCGGCGGGGACAAGTCGCGGATAGAAGAGCCTGTACGGATGCTTTCAACAAGGTTCAGAATTTACGCAACCGACGCCACGGCGGAATTTTTGCGCAGCAAAGGAATCAAGTGCACGACACTCTTCAAAGTGAACGAGGACAGGCAGCCGAATCTCCTTGATTACCTCATTGAAAAGAAATTAGACATGGTGATAAACATTCCGAACCTGTCGCAGAACGCGCAGCAGGTTCTGAAAGACGAACGGCTTATAAGAAAGAAGGCTGCGGAGTTCGGCGTGCCGGTTATAACTAATATGGAATTACTGGATGCGAAGGCGCGCGTGCTTAGCACGATGAAAACGGAAGATTTCGTGAAGGTCTGACGTCGCCGTTCAGCAAATCTTACCACGATTCTTCACCAAAAATTTCTGGTGATATTCCTCGGCTTTCCAGAAGTCCGTGGCTTTCGCTATCTTTGTCGCGATTTTTCCGGCGAGTTTTTCCTGCTTTTCGGCGAGAGCCGACGTTGCCGCTTTTTTCTGCGCTTCTGTGAAATAGAAAATAACGGAACGGTATTGCGTCCCGACGTCAAGACCTTGGCGATTAACCTGCGTCGGATCGTGCATCTTCCAGAACATTTCCAGCAATTCCCCGTAAGAAATCTTTGGCGGGCCAAAGACGACGAGCACGGTTTCCGCGTGCCCCGTCGCGCCGGAGCACACGTCGCCGTAAGTGGGATTCTTCTTGTCGCCGCCCATGTAGCCGACCTCCGTAGAAACAACGCCCTTTACCTTGTCAATCAGCGCCTGCGGCTTCCAGAAGCAGCCGGCGGCGAACGCGGCTTTTTGATGTTTCATGATAGCCCCGGGCGGATTCGAACCGCCGTATCCAGCTCCAGAGGCTGGCATCCTGGGCCACTAGACGACGGGGCTTTGCTGCACTAAAAAGAGCGGGAAGAGTTTAAAAATCCCTGCTTTGTATGCCGTGCATATAGTAATTCGTCAAATGATTTTTAACGCATTTCCCAGAGAGTTTACATACTTGTGGAAGTTGTCTTTAGTCAGCTCCAGAGTTTCTGTGTTATCGTGTGAAAGCCCACGAAGTCCGCGTCCCATACTTCCTTATCTACTATCCCGCAGCAGCTTGGAGCCGCCCTTGGTTATCAGGTAGCACGTCGAGCCGACGGGATTGATGACGGATACGAGGTCTTTCTCAACGAGGCTGCGCGCGGCAACGTCCAGAATACTCGCTGCGTTGCCGGAAGACGTTCTCGTCCGCATGAACTCGCGAAGCTCATTCTTCGTTATGAGCTGCGCTTCGCCTATCTTCTTCAACAGTTTCTCTTCCGCGGGCGTCAGCTTCATGTATACCACAAAAAATATGCTTTGCAATTTTAAGACATTAATGGGTGGGATAGGTATAAAAGCGTTTTGATTGTATTACTGCTGATACCATGCCGATAATGGGGTCGAATTTCAGTAAAATAGAAGCCGTGAACAACGAGAAGAAGGTTTCGGGCGGGATGAACGTGAACGGCGCGCCGAAGATAGTGGGCGTCAGGAAGCACGATAAGGTTTTCGACATCAAGAACGTTCTTTCCATAGATTATGTTTATGAAACCAAGTACGAGCCTGATGCCGGGCACGTGCGCATAGAGGGCGAGATGCTTTACAGCACGGAGAGGGCGGACCAGATAGTTTCCCTGTGGAGCAAGGAAAAGAAGCTTGACGACGACATGGCAGTTGACGTTCTGAACGCCATATTCAGGCAGTGCATCGCCAAGACCATCGAGATAGCAGCGGATTTGCGATTGCCGCCGCCGATAGAGTTCCCGAACGTGAAAAAGGAAGAGAAGAAGTAAACTGCATTCATATTCTGCATGACGGCAAAGTCGTCCAGTTCCTAAACGTCCTCGTGGCGAGCATTGGATAAAAGCAGAAGGGCTTTCAGCGCACAGCCTGACGGTGCGGGTTCATTTTCGGCTTTATTACGAGGAATCTTTGAATTCCTCGTATACCCAAGTAGTGAAAGTCTTTGTTGCACTTTTTGTCGTTTGGTTACGAAGCGCATTAAATCGCAGAGAACCGTTTCTTGAGCCAATGACGATTAAACCGTGTTTTTATACCTTTCCGATAGAAGGTCGGTATGCTATCTGTGACTCCATATACTTGCGGTGAAAAGCCGGATATAACAATCCTCTACAGTGACTGCTTTCCGAGACTCGTGCATTATTTTGGCGGGAGGATAGGGCATAGGGCGTTTCCAAATCCTGAAGATATGGCGCAGGAAGTCTTCCTCCGCGCGTTAACGCATTACCCCGACTTCACAGGCAATGGCCAGCAAGCGGAGGCTTGGCTGTATACAATTGCAAGACACCTAATCATTGACACGGTTGAACGAGAAAAGCGCCGCCCAATGGCGCCTGCAGACGTATTGGATACACTACCATGCACTGGCGACGAGTATGAGCGAACAGAAAGCGAAATTGACGCGCAACTGGCGTTGTCCGCTGTAAAGGGGGTCTTGTCACCTCGTCAATTTGACGTTATAAGTTTGACGGCAGAGGAATTCACTCCCAATGAGATATCTAAAATGACCGGCTGCAACGGAGGCGCAGTCCGGCAGGCATTGTTTCA
>JACQIE010000036.1 GCA_016198645.1 Candidatus Aenigmatarchaeota archaeon
TAATAACAATGTTCTCATCGTGTAAACCCATGCGAAAAGCAGGCATCTGGATAGCAGGCTCACTACTTGCCGGAGCCACGCTTTTGTCCGGCGGTTGTGAAAAAGATTCCGCCAATCCGTCTGTTTATCCCACTCCTAATAAAATAGAAAACGTGGTTTCTATATTAAGAAAAGGGTTTAACACGTATTATAATAACTACATGCAAGGAAAAGACGAAATAAGCTATATAGACGATGTGCTCAGAAACGCGGAAGAAGCTGCAGGAATAAACAGTAAGCGTCAGGATTCCGAAAAGCTTTTACAGCAATATTTGCGCTCGAACGGATACGATGTAGTGGATTCAAGATATAATAATAGTAACGGTAAGCCGTCAACCCGGGTAAAACTAATAAAAATAAGCGGGGAGAAAACCACGTCCCTAGATAACAATACTGTGGATGTTATATATTTCAGGCGCATAGACGCGGGATTTCCTATGGTTAACGGAGAAGCAGGATTTTCCGTTGAGGGGGATAAAAATACTATATACGTAGTAGACGGCAATTTTCGTGACGTCGCCACCGGATTATGGGATATGTATAAATCTGGCAAAGCTGGAACTTTAATGGGTTCTAATGCCGTGACAAGCAGCGGTGGAATAACTGCTGGCAATCTCTCTACTTACATGTTACTTCATGCATTTAACGATACTTTCCAACGCAGCAACTCCGAAGACGTATTTCTGCGAAACGCGGAAAATCTCGAAAACGACGCGACAGAAGAACATGAAAAGAGGCATGTCAAAGATTCGATTGAAAATCGTGGCATGCCGGATGCCACGCAAGAGTATCTAGCAGGACTTGCCGCAATCAGGGCGGCAGAAGATAACGGCTATCCGCCACAGATTCCATTTTCAGCCGCAGTGGATTGGGCTACCAATTTCGGATATCCTTACAACATCGCGGGTGCAAATATTTTGAACTGTACAACCAATACTGCAATTGATAGAAAGTATATAGATTTGACGGCATTAACTCCCAATAATGCAACCGTGGAAGCCACCAGACTGGTATCTAAGTTGGACGACGAAACTACAGGCAAGTTGGCGCAAACTTGCATGGATGCCGTTCTGAACGCAATAAAATAACCATTTTAAAGAATAGCAACCCTATTTTTACTCATGGAACGCTACGACCCGAAAGAAGCCGAAGCCCGCTGGCAGAAGGCGTGGGAAAAGGAAGGCGTTTACAGGTTTGACAAGAGCAGCACAAAGCCCGTCTTCAGCATTGACACGCCGCCGCCCACGGTCTCCGGCGCAATGCACATAGGTCACGCTTTCTCTTATTCGCAGATGGACTTTATCGCTCGCTACAAGCGGATGCGCGGCTTCAACGTTTTCCTGCCCTTCGGCACGGATGACAACGGGCTGGCAACCGAGAAACTTGTGGAGAAAACGAATAACGTTAAATCACGTCGCATGGAGCGATGGAAGTTCATAGAGCTTTGCCTCGCCACGCTCGACAAAATAAGGCCGTCGTTTGTGGAAGACTGGAAACGGATAGGGCTCTCCGCCGATTGGTCGCTGTTTTATTCCACGATAGACAGGCATTGCCGCCGCATTTCGCAGCGTTCGTTCATCGAGCTTTACGAGAAAGGGCTGGAATACCGGACGAAAGCGCCGTTCATGTGGTGCCCCGAGTGCCAGACGGCGATAGCTCAAGTCGAGCTAAAGGACGCGGAGCGCGAATCGAACCTTGTCCACCTTCGATTTCCCGTCGGAAAAGACAGCATAGTCATAGCTACGACACGGCCGGAAATGTTACCGGCTTGTGTTGCAGTCTACGTCCATCCGAACGACAAGCGCTACGCAAAGCTCGTGGGAAAAAAGGCGGAGCTTCCGATAATCGGCAGGGAAGTGCCTATACTTGCCAATGACGAAGTGGACATGGCGTTCGGCACGGGCGCGGTTTATCACTGCACCTACGGCGACATGAAGGATGCCGAATGGGCAAAGAAATTCAAAACCGGAGTTATAGAGCTTCTGAACGCAAACGGCACGCTGAACGAAAACGCCGGAAAATACGGAGGGCTGAAAACGAAAGATGCCCGGGCGAAAATCATGGAAGACCTGGAGCCGTTTACGGTCAAGATTGAGCCGATAAAGCACGTTGTCAACACGCACGAGCGATGCGACACGGACGTGGAGATTCTTTCCACATACCAGTGGTTCATTAAGTATCCAGCAAAGCAGGAAATGCTTGCCGCCGGCGCGAAGTTCGCATGGCATCCGGAACACATGAAAAACCGCTACGACAACTGGGCTGAAGGGCTTAAGTGGGACTGGTGCATTTCACGCCAAAGGTATTTCGGCATACCGTTTCCTGTATGGTATTGTAAAAAGTGCAATGAAGTAATTCTCGCGGATAAAGCAGTGCTTCCGGTCGACCCTCTGAAAGACACGCCCAAGAAATGCAAGTGCGGCTCTGCGGAATTTGAAGGAGAGCGCGACGTTATGGACACATGGGCAACGTCTTCGCTTACGCCGCAGATAACGACGGAGCTTCTCGGTAAAAACGGCGAAAAAATGCTGCCAATGAGCCTGCGCCCGCAGGCGCACGACATAATATCGTTCTGGCTCTTTAACACGGTCATCAAGTCGCTGTATCACAGAAAAGACGTGCCGTGGCAAAGAGTCATGATTTCCGGATGGGCGCTGGACCCGCGCGGCAACAAGATGTCCAAGAGCAAGGGCAATGTGATAGCGCCGCAGGAGATGATTAAAAAGTATTCGGCAGATGCGCTGCGCTTCTGGGCGGCGACGTCGAATCTCGGCGAAGACCTTGCGTTCCAGGAAAAAGAACTCGTGACCGGCACGAAGACGATAAACAAATTATGGAACGCCGCGAATTTCGTCGTGTCTATGGCGCCTCAACGCGAAAAAGAGCCGAAGGAGCTGCATATAGCCGACAAGTGGGTTCTCACGAAACTGTCAAGAGCTGTAGCGCGCGTTACCGAAGCGCTGGAATCTTACGACTATGCACGCGCCAAAAGCGAAACGGACGCGTTCTTCTGGCGCGTATTCACGGACAATTATATAGAAGTGGTCAAAAGCCGCCTTTACGATAAAGATGCATACTCCGAAGAAGAAAGGGCGTCTGCGAAATTCGCTCTCGGAAAATGCATTGACGCGGCGCTTAAACTCTACGCCCCGATAATGCCTCATGCCACTGAAGAGATATACAGGAATGTGCTTGGCAATCCTGTGAGCATTCACGCGTCCGCATGGCCCGATGAGAACTATTCATACGTCAGCGAAGAGAAGTCCATGGACAAAGCCGTGGAAATCATAGCGCACGTGCGAAAATACAAGAGCGAGCATAAGATGGCAATGAACGCTACGCTGAAGCGCATCAGCGTGAACGACGCTTTGCTGAAAGGCGTGCTGGGCGTTATTGGGGCAACGATGAATGCAAAGGCCGTTCTGGATGAGGACCAGATAAAAGACGTTATAATAGAGCAATAGTTATAAGGGATACGCACTCGCGAAGCGGGCATAATATGGCATCGACTCGGATGCTGTTAGACGCACAAAGTGCGTCATTCAGTTCAAGCGAGGGGAGAGCGTAAGCATAATATGGGATACGATTCACGAATGAAATGAGTGAAGGGTATATGGACGAAGGAACTCAAAGCTCCGGTTATAGGCTGAAGAAGCTGCTGAAAATGCTTGGCTCTATCCGCGGCCGCTACACCGAGCTCGTAACTGTGTACATTCCGGTCGGCTACAGCATGAGCGAAGTGGCCGCACAGTTGCGCGACGAGCAGGGCACGGCGGAAAACATAAAATCCAAGTCCGTGCGGAAGAACGTGACTTCCGCGCTGGAGAAAATAATGCGCCACATGCAGTTATACAAGAGAACGCCGGAAAACGGGCTGGCGCTGTTCTGCGGCAACATATCGGAAAAGGAAGGCGTGGCTGATATGGAACTGTGGGCGATAGAGCCGCCCGAGCCCATAAGAACAAAGCTTTACTGGTGCGACCAGACGTTCGTTCTTGACCCGCTGGCTGCGATGGTGGAGGAAAAGGAAGTCTACGGGCTGGTGACGCTTGACAAAAGCGACGCTGACCTGGCGATACTGAAAGGCAAGCATCTTGACGTGCTTAGCCACTTTGAATCCATAGTGCCCGGAAAGACGAGAGCCGGCGGGCAGAGCTCGGCACGTTTTTCCCGTGTTCGTGAAGGCATGCTCAACGACTGGCTCAAGGAGATAGGCAATGCCGTGAACACGTCCTTTGGCGAGCACAAAGAGATGAAAGGCGTAATCATAGGAGGCCCCGGCCCCATAAAAGACATGTTCCTGAAGGAAGACTACCTTCATGGCGACATAAAGAAAAAAGTTCTTGGGACAGTGGACACGTCTTACACGGGCGTGAACGGGCTCCATGAAATAATAGAGCGGGGGCAGGACCTGATAAAGGAAGCGGCTGTGGTCAAGGAGCGCAACCTGCTTGCGAAATTTCTTGAAGGGCTGCAAAGGCCCGAAGGTCTCGTTGCCTATGGCTTTGCCGAGGTGGACAGGCTGCTGAAAGCCGGAGCCGTTGACACGGTGATATTGAGCGAGATGGTGGCGTTGCGTTACATGGAATACGAGTGCCGCTGCGGCACGAGCACCAAAGTCGTGCGCAATGAGGACAAGAACCGCCAGATATGCGCGACGTGCAAGTTCCCGATGAAGATTCTGGGCGAAAAAGACATGCTTGAATACTTTGAAGAGGAAACGAAGAATTACGGCTCAAAGCTGGAAATGGTTTCCGCCGAAACAAAAGAAGGCGCACAGTTTGACGCTCTTGGCGGCATCGGAGCGTTTTTGCGGTATCGTTCTTAGATTCCGATAAAGAAACAAAAGAATAATAAGCGCTAATGGAATTCCAAGTTACCCCAAAAACCCGCGTATCGCACCTGCGCGGGTTATGTTCTCCTGCAGGGAAGGTGATTTTTTCGCATAGTCCTGGGATATGGAATCCGTCACTGCTTTATGCGCGGCATCGGTCTCAAAATCAAACAATCCCAGCGCCGTTTCCACTTCTTCTCGCAGCGCGTGCGGCAGCATCCTTAGATTATCTTTGTTCAGGTATCTCAGTGCGTCTTCCATGTCTTTCTCAAAATTACCGTAATTCCTGATGATAATGTCCACGTCTTTCCGTGAAAGCGCGCTAAGCCCGAGAATTTCAGGCGGCAATCCCAGCGAGTAAAGCGAAGCGCAAAAGGCTATGGCTCTGGGCAGCGACACGCCTCCGGATGCCCGGGAATAACCGAAAAGCCCTATGTGCAGCTTTCTCTTTCGCCGCGCCGGGACGTGCATGGCGAAATCGCTCACCAGCGGAGCGATAGACGATACTTGCCGCATGTAAGCCTCGGACGTTTTGTCCAATATGCGCAACATTTCATCTTCTTCTACCGGAGATGGGCGCGACGTGCGGCTGGCGTTTATCTTTTCCACAGCCTTCGCCACGTCCCGCTCGTCATAATCGTATTTGAACGCTGATTGCACTGTAAACGTGTGCACGGACGGATACCCCTGCAGGCAACTAAGATTGGAAGGCGTAAGATTTCCCCTGAACGGCGCGGAACCGCAGCCAAGTATGGGAAACGTCTTTACGTCAACCGCTGCAATCCTTTGTAATGCGATTTTATTGAGAAGCACTGCAGCGAGCGAGCCGTAATTGAGCGCCGGGTCCGACCGCGCCAGCCATACGCGCATTTCTTCCAGTTTTTCTTTCGCCGCGTATTCTTTCACGATGTTATGGGCGTTGAGTATGTTTTCTTTCGTCTCAAACAGCGGTATGACGTTTATCTCTCCCGGCAGGAACGCGCCCATCCAGTTCTCCATGCTTTCGTCCCCTTCAATGAGCCTTGATTGCCCTTTGCCGCTTACAAATTTCCTGTAATATTCCCGTATTCTTGACAAAGACACAGCCGAAGCAGTCATCGGAAGCGCCACTTCAAATATAGGGCATACGCCATTTCCGTACACCGCCCGCGCTATGTCCGAGTTCCTTGGTATGCTTTCGAGCGTTTCCAGCAGTATCTTTGCCTCGTTTTTTTCCACTTCCGGATTAGGCACTCTCATAGTCAGAAACGTCTCTTTGCCCAGCGCGTGGCTGGAAAAATACTGGCCGTAGTTCGTCAGAAGCTTCTTGACGACGTGCGTGTCGACTTCCTTTCCCTCGCAGTCCCACAGCTGCTCTTCGCAACCGAGATGGGAATACGCGTAAAACGCTTCTTTCACTTCGTCGTCGCCGCTGATAACCGTGCCGTTGCAGAAGAACGGCGTGCGCACGTTGTCCGGATGCTGCGTGCTCATGGTCTTTGGGACTTTTTTGTAAAGCGAATCCGTCATATATGGTCTACATTAATCCTGCAGAAAGCGTTTAATTAGTTAATATCAATGACAAACAATGCTTACAATGTCCGCAAAGGCGGCAAATGTGCGCCCTTCTGCTACCATGGCGCTGAACGCAAGAGCGCGCGAACTGTCCCGTGCAGGAGAAGAAATAATAAACCTCACCGCCGGCGAGCCGGATTTCGACACACCGGAAAACATAAAGCGCGCTGCTGCCGATGCCATGGCGAAGGGCTTCACCAAATACACGCCGGCCGAAGGCATACGCGAATTGCGTGAAGCCGTATGCATGAAACTGTTGAAGGACAATTCACTGGAATATGCACCGGAAGAAATCGTGGTTTCCTGCGGCGCGAAACATTCCATATTCAACGCGCTTCAGTCCGTCATAAATGACGGCGACGAAGTTATCATCCCTTCTCCGTACTGGGTAAGCTATGCCGAGCAGGTCGTTCTTGCCGGCGGGATTCCTGTATTCGCCGAAACGCCGTGTTTGGACAGCGAGCGCATCCGCGAGAAAATATCCGCCAAGACAAAGGCCATAATAGTGAACTCCCCGAATAATCCGACCGGAGCTGTTTATGGAGTAAACGAGCTCAAGTCAACAGCCGGGCTTGCGAGAGATGCGGGCGCTTTTATCATTTCCGACGAAATTTACGAGAAGCTTGTTTACGGAAAGGCTCATCGCAGTATAGCAGAGTTTGCCAAAGAAAGAACGATAGTTGTCAACGGCGTGTCAAAGGCGTATGCCATGACTGGTTGGCGCATAGGATACGCCGCGGGCCCGGCAGGCGTTATGAAAATAGCGTCAGCCGTCCAGAGCCACACTACCGGCAGCGCGAATTCCATTGCCCAGAAAGCGGCGATGGAAGCATTGACAGGCAATCAGGCAACCGTGGAAGTAATGCGCAAAGAGTTTGAGGGGCGCCGGGATTTCGTCGTGAAGCGTTTGCAGGAAATCGGGTTCCGTTGCACAAAGCCCGAAGGCGCTTTCTACGCATTCCCGGAAGTGCCGCGCGCCATGGCATCCACGGCATTCGCCGGTTTCCTGCTCGACAACGGCGTAGCCGTTGTGCCGGGCATTGAGTTCGGCTCCGACAGGCACGTGCGGCTCTCGTATGCAACGTCAATGGATAAGCTGGAAAAAGCCATGGAACTCGTGGAAAAGGCTATGGAAGGTTATGCATCCCGGTGTAAAAGTGTGGGTTGGCAAAAGTAGATAGCACTACCATTTAATGGTAGTGAATAAACGAAATGCTTAAATACTTGAAAATTTAAAGTTAATCAAGTAATTATTTACAAGTAGTTACAATGAAGACCCGCGTGATTGAAATGTCGTTAGGAGAAAACAAGCAGCGCCTATCCGATTTTGGCAGGTATGCAGCGGATTTTGCAGGCATGGCAGCATATCGCGCCAGGCATTCTATGGCATCTTTAGTCTACGGCGCAGTCGTAACTCCTCTTTTATTGCAGGGATACAGTCCGCCACAGGTCATCCCAACACAAAAAATAGAAACAGTTCATGCAGCCCAGTCCGGATGCGGCTTGCCTCAGATACCGCAGTTGTTCAGATGGTGCGTGGATGACAGATCCACGCCCGATGTCGAGATTATTTCAAATCCACGGGCAGAGCCGGGCTCCCCCCTCAAAGTGAAGGTTAGCGGCCAGAGCAGATACGGCGTTGCAGATATTGGGCTTTTCGATTCTGTCGGCTTGCAGCTTCGGGCTTTCCCATGCGGCGGGATCAAGAAATGCGATGCTGCCTTCGATGGGATGATAGCCCCATCAACCCCGTTTTCCGATTACACATACAAGGCAGTTGTCAGGGATTCGAAAGGGGGTGTAAATACGGTTTCGTTTACCGGCCAGACGGCGTCGCAAAAATATAAAATGGCCACACTCCTTGTTGCCTCGCCTGATCACCCGGCTACCCAAAGAGATGTAGATACGCTGAAGAAGGGTATGGAATTTTTCGAGAAAACATGGAATAAAGAAACGCCTGGTATTGAAATGGACGCAGCAGATTTCTACCAGGTCGAAGCGGTAACAGAAACAAATCCATTCTATTACATTGATCCCCTGAAAAAATTTTATAACGACCACCCGGACAAGAAAAACATCTACGATTCGTTTAATGTGGTTTCAACATGGAGTGACCCGGATTTTTATCCACTTGCACTTCACTGGAATATGCCCAGCAGAGCCGATGGTGGTAGCATCTCGTATGTACATTGCGGAACACCGTGCAAATTGAGAGGGCTTACAAAGATTCGGGATATGAAAAGACTTGCTGAGAGTTTTGCCGTCCCTCTTACAGAGGAAAACTACTCAGATGTCATGGCACATACTATAGGAAATATCATGATGCACGAAACAGGACATGTCTGGGGAATTTATGTAGGTGACACATCTGATCCTTTTGAACTGACCGTGAACGGGCACTATAGAGCCACACTCGACACGCACTGGGATCCACTGGGTGGCGGCGCTTATGCACAGGATGCAGACGGTTCGTATTCACTGGATATTAGTGGACTTTCTGCTGGTATTCCTTCGATGTGGCATGATTTCACCCTTTTCCAGATGGGATTAAAAAAACGGGAAGACGTTCGAAGTATCAGAAAGATGACCGGCTGTGCCAACAACAGGTGTTCCGGTTATGTTGACCTATCCGTAGATCAGGTATTTCCAAAAAATTCAGCCACCGCCGAGCCCCTGACGCTATTCCATGGAGGAGATGCTGACTTAGACGGCATAATGAACTGGGCGGAAAGGGAGGGAACACTGGGTTACAAGACTGATCATCTGAACTTCGACACGGATGGTGACGGTTTTGGGGACATTGAGGAGATTAAAAAAGGCGCAAGCCCGCTGGATTTCGACAGCCGACCATTATCTGATGGCAAAACTCCAGTCATTCTCCCCACACTATCCCCGCCGTAGCCAGAATGTAATAAGACAATATTTCCAGCTAACGATCTTGCCCATTGAGATAAATTGTACATAGCAAATACACTATTTACTGAAAGATGTGCAAACTACCCGCCACAAGCAACTTGACGCACGGCTGTGCGTCCTTGCAAAAGGCGGGTGTTACGAAAAGGAGAGGAAAGGACTTTTAGCGCAGCGTCGAGATGACGGTGCGGGTTATAAAAAGTGTGTTTTTAAACTTCGGAAACAATATGAATTAAGTCATAAATTCAGCGAAGGCAGGAATGATGTGCAATTGCGCTTGTGATAACGCAAAGAAGTCGGGGAGGTGTGGGAAAATGTGCGGCACGTGCGGATGCAGAGCTAAGA
>JACQIE010000037.1 GCA_016198645.1 Candidatus Aenigmatarchaeota archaeon
CAGCATCATAAGGGTCTATAAAGAAAACCACGTTTCGCGCATCGAAAGACAGTAAACTACCCGCCACTAAAGTGGCGGGTGTTGCAAAAGTGCCGTTACATGCTTGGTTCGGCTTTTGACAGTTGGTTTCAGTCTTTACTTGTTTACCGTTGCGAAGCACGATAACCGCCACTGTCTCTACGTTTCGATGAGCGGATTATAAACCTTATGATTCCACCGACGTGCCTATTAAAACCTATTTCTTCCGCCGTTTCTGCTTGCAGGCAAAGCACATCATGCCGGAAGGCGTCTTGTCCACGAGCCGTATCTTCTTGCAGGACACGCACCGCCCTATTGAGAGTTTCATCATTTCTTTTTCGCCTCGTGCATGGATGCCTTTACCTTCGCCAGTGACACTCGCACGAACATCTTGAGCTTCCGTCCGTCGTTTCCGGGCAGGTTTTGCTCTTCCAGCATCGCTATACTCGGCTCCGTCTGGTCAAGCACCCTTAGCAACGCCATCCTTTCCTGCTGCTTCGGCTTTTTGTCAACTTCTTCTCGCATCCTGTCGTATTCTTTCCGCAAATGGTACACATCGCCTTTGCCGCTTAAAAAAAATCGAATCGCATCAAACATACTAACATTTATCTGGCGACGTATAAATAAATCCGTGATAGCTTGCAGAGAATAGGCGTGGATGAGGCCGGCAAGGGGGATTACTTCGGCTACCTTGTAGTCGCAGCCGTGCTTGTCGGCGATGAAACGGAAAAGAAGCTTCTTGCAATGGGCGTGAAGGACTCGAAAAAACTTTCGGATTATGCCGTGAAATCGCTGGGCCCGAAGATAGCCAAGCTGTGCCCGACCGAGATTGTCAAGATATCGCCGGAAAAATACAACAAAATTTACCCGCGCTTCGCCTCCCTCAATAACATGCTGGCATGGGGGCACTCCAGAGTGATTGAGAACCTTGTGGCAAAGACAGGGTGCAATGACGTTATAACCGACCGTTTCGCAGAGGAAAGCCTTCTGAAGGAATACCTCATGCCCGCCGGCAAAAAAGCCAACGTTGAACAACGCATCCATGGCGAAGCCGATACGGCGGTGGCTGCCGCATCTGTCGTCGCGCGGTGCGATTTCCTCCGCACGCTGCGCCTGCTCGGCAGGGAAGTGGGCTTCGTTTTGCCTAAAGGCTCGACGAACGTGAAAACAGTCGCAAAAGAGATAATAGCCATGCATGGAAAAGATGTTCTTCCAATGGTTGCGAAGATGCACTTCAGGATAACCCGTGAAATCGGCGTATCTCTTTGAAGCGCTTCAAGCAGGCATCTTCACCAAACAAGAATATTTAAGGATGCGCGCATATAAAACGAATATGAAAATTCCGTTCGTTTCTAAGGACGAATATCATGAACCCGTTTCTGTGGAAGAAAGCTATACCGAATTGCCGGACGAATCGCAGGGCTCGATAACAAAAATAATGATAGAAAAGGTGGACGGCCTCACCAGCGTGGACAAAATAATGCGGAAAGTCCGCGAAGGCAACATAATCATAGCCTCTATAAAAGACCTCAAAGAGGCAAATACCGAAGAACTGAAGCACTGCATTTCGCGCATGAAGACCGCATGCATGAACATGAACGGCGACATCGCCGGCGCCGGCGAAGAATGGATAATCATAACGCCTTCGTCTGCGGCAATCCACAGGGAGTCTCAATGACACTCTGGTTCTGTAGCCGTAATAATATGGCATCGACTCGATGGGAACTGACGTGCGCAGCACGTCATACAGCATCGAGGGGATTCCAATGACATTCTGGTTCTGCGGCTCCTGCCGCAAAACATGGCATTCCTACATTATCACTCCCGACCCCGTCAAAACGCTGCGCTGTTTTCACTGCCTCGAAACAGGCGCAATACGGCTCAAGGACGACACCCTGAAAGAGGGGGACGCAACGATGACGTATGACGATTACCGATGGTTCAGAAAGAACAACGGAAAATTCACGAAGAAGAACGGGCTCCGCAGGAAGAAGCGCGCGAAGCCGGAACAAAAGCATTAAATACGTTTCTGATAATTAGCAAGATGGTCAAGAAAACCGTAATAGCCGAACAAAACCCGCTTGGTCACACGACTGCTGATTATATGCAAGCGGTAGCGCCTAATGCCCTGGTCGAGTATTGTTCAACAGGGCAGGAACTTGTAGAAAGAGTTAAAGCTGGCGGATATTCTCTGGCTTTTGTAGGTTGTTGTGTTGACGGGACCCGGGATGGACCGGATATAGTAAGAGCCATCCGAGCGGTCGATTCGTCACTGCCCGTTTACGTGCTAAGCATTGAGTCCGGAAATGATGACGCATCCACAAGGGAGCGCGCGGAAGAAGCGGGGGCGACCGGTTATTTGCGCCATTTAAGCAATATACAAGAACTTGAAGGCATCATCAAACATCATCTGGGATAACCCGTAATAACGCGCCTTTGCTTATGCGCTCTCCGTCTTTTCCATGAGGAAGAAGTCTATGTCTTCCAAATAGCCTTTCAGTTCATTCGTGAATCGCGCCGCCTCCGCGCCATCCGTGATGCGGTGGTCGAACGACAACGACATGGGCATGATTTTTCTTATGGTTATTTTGCCGCCAATGGCAACGGGCTTCTCGCGTATCGCGCCTACGGCGAGTATAGCCGCTTCAGGCGGGTTCGTTATCGGCGTGGCAAAAACGCCGCCTATCGCGCCGACGTTGGTTATGGTGAACGTTCCGCCCTGCGTTTCCGACAGGTCAAACCGCCTGCTCTTCACTTTTTCCGACAGCTCGTGGATTTCCCGCGCCATGTCAAGTATGCTCTTCGTCTCCGCTCTCTTGATATTAGGCACTATAAGCCCGTCGCCTGTATCCACGGCTATGCCGATATTGTAGTATTTTTTCAGTATTATCTCCTCCTTTTCCATTGAAGCGTTCAGATACGGGTGATTCTTCAGCGATTCAACAACGGCGCGAACAATGAACGGCAGATATGTGAGCTTTATCCCTTTCTGTTCCGCTTTCGCTTTCTCCTTCTCACGATGCGCGGCAAGGTCCGTCACGTCCGCCTCTTCAAAATGAGTGACGTGCACCGCCTGCGACGCGGAGTGCGCCATGTTCACGGCTATGATTTTTCGCATGCCCTTCAGCGGCACGCGGTCCACGTAGCCGTAAAAATCATATTTGCGCTTCACGATGATTTCCGTGAGCTTTTCGCCGATATCCTGCGCCGGCTTCGTCGCTTCCCTCACGTCGTTTTCCGTAATCCTTCCGTCCTTGCCCGTTCCCTTTACGTCGTCAAGGTTCACGCCCAGCTCTTTGGCGAGGTTGCGCACAACGGGGAGCGCAAGTTTTCTGCTGCCGGATTCTTTTTCCGTCGCTTTCTCAATATTAGGGCTTTCATCCGCTTCTTCCAGCTCTCCTACCACGGAAACGGATTTCCTCGCCATCTCGCTTTTTCGCTTTGAAGTATTACTTACAGGAGCCTTCTCTCCTTTCCCGCCTATCGTGACCAGTGCTTCTCCGACGTGGACCGTGTCACCGGCATTGTGATGAATTTTCAGGATTATGCCGCTGAAAGGGGACGGTATTTCAGCCACCGCCTTGTCGGTCTCTATCTCCGCCAGCACGTCATGCTCCTTTACGGCGTCGCCTTCCTTCACGCGCCACCTGATCACGACTCCTTCTGTTATGCCTTCACCAACGTCCGGAAATATGAAATCCTTTGCCATCTAAAACTCCATCGTCTCTTTTATCGCTTCCGCTATCCGCCGTGCGTCTGGATAATAATCGTCTTCCATCTGCGCCAGCGGCACAACCACGTCGAAACCCGTCACCCTTGTCACCGGCGCTTTTAAGTTAAGGAGCAGATTTTCCCCTATCATCGCCGATATCTCGGCGGCAAAGCCTAGCGTCCTTTGCGCCTCGTGCACGACTACGGCACGGCCGGTCTTCTGCACGCTCTTCTTTATCGCGTCGAAGTCAAGAGGGTTGAGCGTCCGCAAATCTATCAACTCAACGCTCTGCTTGATGTTTTCCATCGCTTTTTTGCATTCCCGCACCATCGCGCCGTACGCGATTAGCGTCACATCGCTGCCTTCCTGTATCACATTGGCCTTGCCTATTGGGACCGTATACTCTTCTTCCGGCACGTCCTCTTTTATCGCGCGGTAAACCCGCTTCGGTTCCATGAATATCACCGGGTCGGGGTCGCGTATCGCCGATGCTAAAAGCCCTTTCGCATCGTAAGGCGAAGAAGGCACGACCACCTTGAGACCGGGCGTGTGAATAAAATAACTTTCCGGCGAATCCGAATGGTGCTCAAGCGCTTTCACGCCTCCGCCGTACGGGAATCTTACGACCATTGCCGCCGTGAATCGCCCGCGCGTCCTGTTTCTTAGCCGCGCGGCATGATTGAAGAGTTGGTCAAACGCCGGCGGCGTGAAGCCGTCAAACTGTATCTCTGCCACGGGCTTCATCCCGTATGCTGCCATGCCGACGCTCACGCCGGCTATTGCGCCTTCAGCGAGAGGCGTGTCCAGCACGCGCTCCGGGAACTTATCTTTCAACCCTTCGGTGACGCGAAACACGCCGCCGTCTATGCCCACGTCTTCTCCGAGCACAACGACGTTTTTATCCCGCGCCATCTCCTGATGCAACGCCATGTTAAGCGCAGTGACCATGTTAACGCTTGCCATTTATGTCGCCTTCAAATCTTTTGAGATAATCCCGCTGGCTTTGCAATCTTTTCGGCATTTCTGCATACATGAATCTGAATATGTCCCCTGCGTCTTGCTTCGGGGCCGATTCTGCTTCTTTCACCGCCTTCTCCACCTCGTTCAGCGTCGATGCAGCGATTTCTTTCATTTCCTTGCCTGTCATCACGTTCTCCGACACCATATATTTCTCCAGCCGTGCAACCGGGTCCTTCTTCACCCATTCGCTCACTTCTTCGCGCGAGCGGTAACGCGATGCGTCGTCCGACGTCGTATGGTCGCCCATCCTGTAAGTGAAGCATTCAACGAGTGTCGGCCCTTTCCCGGCGCGAGCCCGTTCCACTGCTTCAAGCGACGCTTTGTACACGGCAAAAACGTCGTTGCCGTCTACCTGCACACCCGGAAAGCCAAAGGCTATCGCCTTCTGCGCTATCGTTTCCGCCGCACTTTGTGAAGAGCGCGGCACGGAAATCGCATACTGGTTGTTTTGGCACAGAAAGACAACAGGAGAATGAAAAACACCGGCAAAGTTCGCCGCCTCATAGAAGTCGCCCTTTGACGAAGCGCCGTCACCGAATGAGCACATCACGGCAATCTTGTCGCTGCGTATCTTTGCCGCCATCGCCGCCCCGACCGCGTGCGGGCACTGACCGGCAACGGTGATTATTGTCGGGAACATGTTGACGTTCCTGGGAACGCACATCCCGCGCTCGTCGCCGCGAAAATATCTGAGTATCAGGCTTAGTGGCATTCCTTTGATTATCATTGAACCGATGTCGCGGTAAAGCGGAAAAAGCCAGTCCTCGCCGCGTAACGCAAGCGTTGAGCCGACCTGCGACGCCTCCTGCCCGCGGGCGGGCGCATACGTGCCCATCCTGCCTTCGCGCTGGAGCTTGAGCATCACATCGTCCGCCGTCCGCGTAAGTACCATCACTTCGTACATTTTCATTATCGCGTCCTTAGAAAACTTCGGCATGAGCTTCTTGTCTGTTTCGCCTTTTTCGTTCAGAACCTGCAGATAAGGCACGTCAAACCGCGCCAGAATCTTCTCCATTGTTCTACTTCCCGATGGTGCGACTTAAAGTTTTCATAGGCTGGATATATTATCCGGAATTTGCGAAAAAACGAGAGGAGAAAAAACACCTTGTCTGGAAGGGGAAATGAAAGACGGTTCAAGTATTAGTTTGGCGTTTGGCGGCAAGTATACAAATTCTGCTTTTCGGCTTTACTTATACGTATTGCTTTACTTCCCGTTCGCCCACTTCTTGAAGCTCTCGTAGTCAGTCGCGCCGCAGATGATTTTCTTCGTTTTCGTATTGATGAAAAAAGGAACGCCGCCGCACTGCCTGAACTCCGGTATTTTCTGCAGCTCCGCAGCGTTGGCTTGGTTGTGCCACACTTCTATCTTATCCACCGTGAGCTTCTCTTCCTTCTCCAGCCGCTCAACGAGCGGCGCCATCTGGACGCAAAAGTGACACTCTGTGCCGTAATATTCCTTGAGATGGCTCATTCTTCTCTTTTCGGCGCGAATCTATAAATATATTCATTTTACGTCTCGCTCACGCTCCTTATCGTTATCGGGTTTATAAGTATTCTCATCATTCTTTGATTCGTGAATTTTGAAGATGAGCTCGCCGGTATGTTGAATGAGCGTAAAGAAGCTATTAGTTTGGTCAGGGCTTATGTGCAACGTTCTGTATTGGCTGGTACGTCTGATACGGCATTTGATACTGCTACCGATGAATTCAAGGATGCTTATCACGAGGTATTTGACCGGGGCGTTTTGTGTTGCGGACCGGATCTTTTTATGATGGCCGACCCGAAATATTATGAAACGTATAAAAAAGAACTGGCCGAATTAAATAAGCAATTTCAGGAGGGGCCATTCGCTTCTGATCACTCCTTGAATATTCCACCCAATCAAATTCGAACTATAAGATTCATAGGCATAAGGGGGATGAGATTCGGACTTGCTGGCAACGGAAGACATATAGCTTGCCTGGAAATAGACCCTGATATTTCTATCCCGTATTTCAATGGACTTGACGAAGCCGGTAGAGAACGCTTGGGCAGAGGGTATATTGATTACTTGACTCATACAAGGTCACTCGAAAGAAAGCATCTGGCCGAATTCGGGCAATCATACGTTTCTTTCGTAAGCAGGAAACCTCCGTCTTATGATTTTTCTGTTGGCGCGGTCATCAGAATAAAATAACTATTTGCTCCCATAATACCCAACAAGTGCGCTCATCGCCTTGACAGCTTCCTCCGGATATTCAAACGTGGCGATGCCCGCCATCTCCAAGTTTCGCCGTAACAGCTCCGTGAACTCGCCGCCCGTTGAGACAACGACCATCGGCTTCTTCTTCCGTGCGTTCATCTCGGTTATGACGTCTATCACGTCCGTCGTAATGCGCGGCGTCTGGTAGAGCACAACGAGAACTATAGCATCCACATTATTATCGTTCATGGCAGCTTCCAGCGCTGCCTTGTATCGTTCCGTCGTCGCATCTCCCAGCAAGTCCAGTGGATTACCCACGTTCATCGCCGGCGGGAATTTTACTTTCAGTGCCTTCACTGTCCCACTCGTCATCTCGGCCATCTCCAACCCGAACTTTGCGATACTATCGGAAGCCAGCACGCCGTACCCGCCGCCGTTGGTTATTATCTGCACCCTGCCACCGCACGCAGGCACTGATGCCTCAAGTATCCTCGCGTAATTAAACATGTCATAGAGCGAATCGGCACGCACGACGCCGGCTTGCTTAAAAGCGCCAAAGTAAACTTCTGCCGCGCCGGCAAGCGAGCCGGTGTGCGACACTATGGCATGCGAACCCTGTTCCGTCACCCCGCCCTTTAAGATTATCACGGGCTTCTTCTTTGTCACGCGCTTTGCGACTTCCAGAAACTTGCGTCCGTCGCGTATCCCTTCGACATACATGCATATGACTTTCGTTTCCTCGTCGTTTCCGAAATACTCAAGCAAATCCGACTCGTCCACGTCCACAGCGTTGCCGTAGCTGGCGAATTTTGCGAAGCCGTATCCCTGTGCAGTCGCCATGTCAAGAATCGCCGCCCCGACCGCACCGGACTGGCAGATAAAAGATATATTGCCCGTCTCCGGACGCTTTAATCGGTATCGTGGCAAAAAGAGCGTGTCCATCTCGCTGCGCGAGTTAAAGGTGCCAAGGCAATTAGGCCCTATCGCGCGTATCCCGTACTTATTCAGCACCGTCTTCAGTTCTTCCTCGCCTTTAGCATTGCCGGTTTCCCTGAAGCCCGCCGAGATTATCACCGCGTGCTTTATCCCCTTCTTCGCGCACTGCCCCAGCACGGGAATGACGAACGGCGTCGGCACTGCGATGACTGCCAACTCTACCCGCTCCTTTATCGCATCTGCAGACGGGTAGCACTTCAGCCCCTGTATCTCCTCTGCATTCGGGTTCACCGGATAAATCTTCCCCTTGAATTTCCCGTCTATCAGATTCCGCAGAATCACGTTCCCGACCTTTGTGCTATCCCGGGACGCGCCGATGACTGCGATGCTCGCGGCTTTAAAGAACGCGTCCATATTCATAGCCATGCTTCTCTATGGGCGGCGCTTGCTTAAAAACTTGTGAGCGAAGTGCAGGAATGCAAACAGCCCGCCACGATGTTGTATGACGGCTTCGCGCGGTTAGTAAAGGGACGGAAAAAGGCGTTGACGGAAAGCGGTTCGTTTTCGGCTTTACTTGCCGTTCGGTCGCACACCAACCCACTCTTGCCACACTTCAGCGGTTTTCCGTGTGCAAGTCATGATATTTTGTTTTAGTTTTTACGTCCTTTTTGTAATCCTAAAGCATTTATCCTGCTCCTGCCAATTAAGACCATGAAAGTGCTTGCCGAGCGCGAAGCAGAAGACTTCCTGCGGAAATACGTTCCTGTTGCAAAGAGCGCGCTGCTCAAAAAGAGCGCCAAATTCTGGAAGCCGCCGTTCGTTCTGAAGCTATCGTCGGTTAAAGCGCTGCACAAAAGCGACATCGGCGGCGTGAAGATTGTGCGACACGCCGGAGAAGCGCAAGGAGCGTACGATTCATTGGTTGCAATCACGAAAAAGAAGAAGCTGAAAAGCTACGGCATAATGATGCAAGAGTACGTGGAAGGCGTGGAAATGATTATCGGCGTGAAGCGCGACCCCTCTTTCGGCGCCGTTCTTATGGTTGGCGCAGGCGGAACGCTCGTTGAGATGATAAAAGACGTCTCCTTCCGCGTCTGCCCGATAAGCAACGAAGACGCGCAGCAGATGCTCGATGAATTAAAGACGAAAAAACTCCTTTACGGTTTTCGCGGGCGCGCCAAAGCCAACGTCGCCGCGCTGAAAAAAATGATGGTAAAGATTTCGCAGCTCGCCATTAAGCATAAAATAGAAGAACTGGACATAAATCCCGCGATGGTTAACGTGAAAAGCGCCAAGGTCGTGGATGCGCGAATTGTGATGGAATAAACCCCTTTGCTTACCGCCACCATGCACCATGGGGCAAAACGAGCTGGTGTTTTATTCTCCTACTGAACGGTAAACAAGCACAACAAAGACTTTATATGGAAAGTCTTTGTGTATACGAGGAATTCTATAAATTCCTCGTAATAAAGCTAAAAGTTAACTCGCCAAATTGGGCATTTAAGAATTCTTTTCTACTTTGTTTCCTGCCGAGAGAAAGTTTTTCTTTACTAACCGTGTTTTATTTCTTCTCCTCAAACTCCAATGCCGCCGAATTGATGCAGAATCTCTTGTTCGTCGGCTTCGGCCCGTCGTCAAAAACGTGCCCCAGATGCCCGCCGCACTTTTTGCACATGACTTCAATGCGGTTCATACCCTTAGAATCGTCTTCTTTCGTATCCACACTTCCTTTCACCGCTTCAAAAAAGCTCGGCCATCCGCAACCTGAATCGTACTTCGCCGAAGAAGAGAAAAGCGGCGAACCGCACCCGGCGCACATGTACATGCCGTTCTTTTTGTTGGGAAGCAGCTTGCCCGTGAAAGGCGGCTCCGTGCCCCGTTCTACAAGCACGCGGTGCTGCTCCGGCGTGAGCTTTTTCATCTTTGCCATGATTATGTATATTGCCAACGATTAAATAAACTCACGGAAAATATGAAAATGCTTAGAGATTCTTACAGAGCGCGAAAGAACGAAATAGAAACCCGCCTCGCAGATTTTAGAAATATTCCGAAAACCCCTGACTCGTTGTTCGCCGAGCTCGTTTTCTGCCTGCTCACTCCGCAATCAAAAGCCGTTGAGTGCGACAAAGCCGTGCGACGTCTGATAGAGAGCAGGACGCTTTTCAAAGGCGCGGAAACGCAGGTCAATCCGCACGTCCGCCCAATCCGCTTCCACAACCAGAAAACGAAGAGCATTGTGGAAGCGCGGGAGCACATAACGAAACTGCCCGCCGTCGCGGGAATGCCGCCTCTGGAAGCCCGTGAGTGGCTCGTCGCCAACGTGCGCGGTTTGGGTTATAAGGAAGCCTCGCACTTCCTGCGAAACATCGGCAGCGGCGAAGAGCTGGCGATACTTGACCGCCACATTCTGAAGAATCTCGTGAAGCACCGTGCCATAAAAGAAGTGCCTAAGACGCTGACACGCAAAAAATACATGGAGATAGAGCAGAAGATGAAGGAGTTTTCGCGGCGCGTTAACGTCCCCATAGCGCATCTTGACTTGCTGTTCTGGTCTGAAGAGGCGGGAAGGATTTTCAAGTGACGACTACTTATAATGGAATGGAAAAAGCTGTCAACTGCCAGTAAAGAATCCCTTAAATAATTGATTGGTATAGTGTCGCTATGACGATGAGTTATAAACCTGAATTCATTGAAAGAATAGGCACTATTAGAACCGAATTCACGCGTCTGCATCATACAGATCCTTCGCAAGCTACTAACTATTTACGAGCACACATTCGGGATATGCCGAGTCTAGACTATCCGGAACCTTTGACGTGGTTACTTGCGAGTTTGCGAGTTGCAACCAACGTACCTCCAGAAATAGGTTATTCTTCTGGACAAATGCAGACTCTTTCCGACGCATTAGGATTGTGCGGCAGATACGAGCAATTGACCAACGAAGACGTATTTCTTGCTGTAGAGAAAATCGAAGTAGCCGGCATAGGAGTTCATCTGAGTTTTGGTGAAGAAGAAGGACAGGCATTTTTGGATACTCTGGAAACGCCATAAAAAGTCTCTTACTAAAAGTGAAGCGGACATATGGCAAATAAAACCAAATCTTCGTTTTATAAACGTTCCAGAAAATTCTAAGTATGGCAACGTTTGACGATTTTCAGAAGCTGGACATACGCGTTGGCAGAATCGTGACCGTTGAAGATTTTCCCGAAGCGAAGAAACCGGCTTACAAACTGACCATAGATTTAGGCGATGAGATAGGAACAAAAATGTCCAGCGTGCAGATAGTGAAAAATTACCCGAAGGAGAGCCTGATGGGTAAACTCGTCCTTTGCGTCGTGAATTTCCCTCCGAGGCAAATCGGCCCGTTCCTGTCGGAAGTTCTTACGCTTGGTGTTCCAGACGGAAGCAAGGAATGCGTTCTAATAACGCCGGACAAAGAAGTTCCAATAGGCGGAAAATTGTACTAAAGTGCGTTTAAGCTTTTACTTACCGTCAGATAATCTTCGTAATCCTCGCAACGCTGTTTGAGAGCTTCACTTCAATTTCCTCGCCGTCCTTTAGCACAGGCACAGAAGGGTCGTTGTCCCATGAAAGCGTTGCCGGACCGCGCACCATCTTTATGCGTATTTTTGCGCCGTCCTGAAGATTCACGTGCCTGATATCCGCTGAAATGTTGTTGAACGCGATTCCTATTCCCTTTGAAAATTTCTTCTTCGTTATAGAGTAGTAGTACGCGGTCGAGCCGAAGGGTGTGGCAATCACGAGCCCGTCGCCTATCATCGTCCCGTCCACGCGCTTCCCGTTCACGTACACAAGAAAGCGTATGGCGTGCATGGGGTTCTTATTGCGTATGACGACATCGTTTGCCGCCAATTTGCTCTTTCCGCGAAAGCGCAGCTCGAGCTTCCTGTATTCCTTGAGCCTGAAGCGCCTCTGCTTTAGATGTTTTAGAAGCGGCGTCAGCGAGTCCCACTCGCATTTAACGCAGACGTTGCCGTCGCGTATCAGCAGCTTCGGCACGCCCGGATATATGCGCTCCGCCATCAGAAACGTCCCGTCGCCGCCCAGGGATATTACCAGTTCAGGCTTCTTCTCGTCGTAAATTAATCCGCTTGACTTGATGCTTTTTCTATACTCGCCTGCCAGGCGCCGATTCCTGCCGAAAACAGCTATTCTCATAGAAAAAATACCGCGGGCGTGTATTTATACCCCTACTTTCTCATCGCTTCCCGTACGCGCTTCACGGCTATCTCCATCGCGGCGGCGCGCGGGCTCTGCTTGCTTGCTTTTGCGTGCTCCAGCACAATTTTCGTGTTTTTCGTTATTTTTTCCTCTACAAGCTTGAGCATCTGGTCAGGATGCTTGCCGACGTATTCCGCATAGCTCGATATCACTCCACCTGCGTTCGCAACGAAGTCCGGCACGACCAGTATTCCCAGTTCATGCAGTTTCTCCTCTATCTCCGTAGTCATGGGAATGTTAGCCGCTTCCGAAACTATCTTTGCCTTTATTTTCTTGTAATTCTTCTCGTTTATCGAGTTCGGCACGGCGGCAGGAATAAGCACGTCCACGGGCAATTCAAAAAGCGCTCCTCCGCCCAGAACCTTTGCTCCGGTATACTTGGTCACCGAGCCTTGCTTCGATTTGGCGTCCATAAGCTTCTGGTAATCCAGCCCGTTTTCGGAATAAGCAGTGCCTTTTGAGTCTGACACTGCAACGACTTTCGCGCCAATCTCCGTCAAATATTTCATTGCGAACGTCCCGACGTTGCCGAAGCCTTCTATCGCCACTTTCGCACCCTTCACATGCATCTTCAGATGCTCCATAGCGACTTTCGTCGCACGGAAAACGCCGTATCCCGTAGAGCCGAACTCATGCGGTATCCCGCAACCGACGCCGGGCTTTATGCACATCGTTGAAGGCTTGCCCGTAGCCGACTTCATGTCCCCGTTCGCTTTGGCAAACTCTGCCATCTCGTCTTCGCCCGTGTTCATGTCAGGCGCGGCCACGTATTGCGACGGGCATATGGGCTTTATGGCTTTCGAAAAAGAACGCATTATTTCCATTTTCTTTTCTTTCGTAAGCGTGCGGTCATCCGCGATTATTCCGGATTTCCCGCCGCCGAACGGCAAATCAGCCAGCGCACACTTCCACGTCATCGTTCTCGCCAGCTTCGCAACTTCGTCCACGCTGACCGTAGGCGTCATCCTTGTGCCGCCCTTTCCCGGTCCGCGCGCCGTGTTGTCTATTACCGTGAAGCCGCGCATTCCCGTGCGCGCGTCGTAAACTTCCAGAATCTTTTCCGGCCCGAATTCGTCAAATTCAACCATGAAAGCACCTTCCAATAAAATGGCTGTTCACCTTTATATCCCTCTTCTGCGCGCGTCAATTCATTGTTTTCGTCAATTCCCGCCGCCATATCATTCAGTCTATATAATCGTTGCAAGCATATATTTCTATGAAAGTCTTCCGCGACTCGCACAAGACTTTGACTGTGAAAGGCATGAAAGAGAAAACATCGCTCCGCGTTGAAGCCCTTGGCACCGTCGATGAACTTGATGCTTTCGTCGGCGCGGCGCGCGCCTGCTGCACGGATGGAAATATAAGAAAGGAATTGAAAGGCGTGCAACAGGATTTGCGTTCGCTTCTGGCGGAGTTGGCGGGCGCGGCGCGCGTGATAACGGCAAACGACGTAAGTAAACTTGATACTCTCATAGAAAAAACGGAGAAGCCGCTGCCGCCTCTTCGGAACTTTATCCTTACGTGGAACTCTCCCGAAGCATCTTCCCTGAACGTATGCCGCGCCGTTGCGCGGCGCGCCGAGCGGCGGCTCCTTGCACTGAAGAAAAAAGAGCCCGTCAATGAGCAGGCGTTCCGCTACCTTAATCGTTTGTCGGACGTCTTCTTTGCAATGGCGCGGCTTGCAGATAAAAACGCGGGCTTTGCCGGGGAGAAGTGGAACGGACGGAGCGAAAAGTTGTAGCAAATTGTGAATGCGGCGAACAAGAACGATTGAGAAATTTAATAACCAAATCTTCTCTCGTAAGTCTTGTGGTCAAACCATTCAAGAATGATGGCCATTATTTTGACCTCATCTTTCGTAATCGTATAG
>JACQIE010000042.1 GCA_016198645.1 Candidatus Aenigmatarchaeota archaeon
ATACAGAAGAATCTGAAGCGTTAGACTTGATTTCCAAAATAATGTTTTTTGGCAGCATGACATCCGGTATGGTTCTGTTGGGTAAAATCACGTGGAATCGTGGGCATTTGAACAAGTTTTTAACGATTCGCATGATAAACATCTCCCATCTTTTTCCAAGATCGTTCCCGAGTGCATCTTTGTTCGGAACTATACCCGCTGCGATTACAGCATTATTCCACGACCCGAATAATCTTGTAGCGGCCATTTTTAAATCAAGTTTTCCCATTGCCTCCGTTTCGGTCCTTGTTGGCATTCTCCCGAACATGGCGTGAAGATCTTTTATTTCATTTATTACTGTTTCTTCGGACCATTTGTTCATTTCGGCTACTAACTCTAAATCCGCCGACGTCAAAAATTCGTTATAAGTAGCGAAATATACGAATAGCGCATTTAACAAGTCATGTCTTCCAAGGCGCCTTAACTCATTCATAGAAGGAGTATGACCTATCTTTTTCGCGATTGCCCGTACATCTTCTAATACAACAGCCCTAGACCAATCATACCGTTTATGCGGGGTTACCCCACTTGCAATTAACGCAGAAGACCAGTTGCCAAATCTTCTTTCCGCCGCTCTCGTTAATCCATAGCCCATCTGCGCAATAGCATCATCTCTTGTTGGGGATTTGCCTAATTTTTTAGAAAGAAGCCGTATTTCGGAAATAATTTCATCTTTTTTCATATGTTTTGTCATAGGGCTGAGTCCACAGTAATAACACGAATTTCGCCAGCTTCCAAACAGTTTCACAGCTTCATAGAGTAAGTCATTTCTGCCATGCATGCGCAAATAATTATAGTTTAGTGCATTCCTATTTCTAGATACCAACCACTTTACATGAGTGGCAAACTCTTGCTTAGTTCGTATTCTGGAACGTCGCATATAACTACTGGACATATATAATTTCTTAAAATCGTCTATCTTTATCGCGCCGCTTCCTATAACCAGAACTTTCTTCATGGCAGCATCCTCGCAAATTTGTCAAAGAGAAATGAAGTGTCCTGCGGGCCGGGCGCCGCTTCGGGATGGAACTGCACGGCGAATATGGGCAGCGTTTTATGCTCGAAACCCTCTATCGTGCCGTCGTTCATGTCAATCATCGTCGCCTCTGCATTCTCCGGCACGCCGCGCAATGCGAAACCGTGATTCTGCGACGTCATATAGCACCTTTTCGTCTTCGTGTCCATGCACGGATGATTCTGCCCGCGGTGCCCGAATTTGAGTTTGTATGTATTTGCGCCCAATGCTGCGCCAAGAAGTTGGATGCCCAGGCATATGCCGAACATAGGCAGCCTGTATTCCAGAAGATTCTGCAGTGTGTCCACGACGTAGCGGGTGCTCTGCGGGTCTCCGGGGCCGTTGGACACGACCAGCCCGCTCGGATTAAGCGCCATTATATCGCTTGCGCTGGACGTAGCAGGCACCACAATGACGCGCAAATTCCGCTGTACAAGCGAACGGATTATGTTCATCTTCACGCCGCAATCTATGAGCGCCACGGTCTTTCCCGCCCCGAATTCTTTTATTTTCTGCGTGGTCACCATCGAAACGAGGTCGTCCTTGTTGGGATTGTACATCTCGCGCACGTCAGGCGCGTTGAATATCCCCCCGAGCATCGCCCCGCGGGTGCGTAGTATCTTAGCGAGCATGCGTGTGTCTATTCCCGATATTCCCGGAACGCGGTGCTCTTTGAGAAATGCGTCAATCGTCTTGCTCGCTTCAGTGTAATGCTCGCTTACCACGTACCCCCGTGCGTGAATCAGCGGAGATTCTTCGTCTTCCTTTCTGACGCCGTAATTGCCTATCAGCGGATAAGTCTGGCAGAGTATCTGCCCTTTATACGACGGGTCGGTAAGCGATTCAGTATACCCCGTCATGCCCGTGTTGAAAACGACCTCACCGCTCGTTTCCCCGTCGAAGCCGAAAGAAACGCCCCTGAAGACGGTCCCGTCTTCAAGAACCAGGTATTTCATCAAATAGAACCCTTGCTTAATCTGTAGGCAATTCTTAAAAAGGCTCACGGCTGATAAAGAAGTGATAAAATGCCGCGCGACGTGAAGAAGATAAGTGCTCTCATTATAGCGGCGACTATGATATTCTCGTCTTTCGCGTTCTTTATCACGGGGTTCCGCGCCTCAGGTGATACGACAGGTACGCAGAAGCTTGACTCGTTTGTCGTCAATTACGCCGTAGACAGCGACACGGAAAGCGCTTACATGGCTTCCGGCTTCACGTTCATGAAACTTTACTACGGCAACCAGAGCATGGCAGATTTTTCAGCAACGCTCCCGGACCAGATGACCACAGTCGACGGCAGAAAGCAGCTTGTTGTCGAGCTGCTGCGTTCTAACGAAACTTATGCAGTGCTACGAAGCGCAGTCAACGCGACGACGCTTAGAGAGCCAAAAGAAAGCAGTATAATGGAAGCGCTCTGCTCCGTGCTTGTCTTCAAGCCTTCGCGCTGCCTTTTGCCCGCTTGACGTCGTCAGCGAAGCGCTTCAGCACTTTCGGCACGTCTTCCACGCTGACCCGCAGGAGAGTCGCCACGAGCTTCATCTTTTTTATGTCATCCATCCACAATCTTCCTCATTCTCTTAAGCATGGCCTCATCCGGCTCTTTCTCGTAGATTCCCTGCGCTATCGCGCCTTCGCCGCCGCCTCTGCCGCCGCAAAGCTTGGCTGCCTCGGCGAAAAGCTTTGCGGCTTCGTTTTTAGTCGAAGTCACCACGATGCTGCGGTCTTTGCTTCCGAATAATATATACGTCCCGCCCGCCTTTGTAACGGCAAGCAGCTCCGCCCGCGAAAGCGGCATCACGGCAACGTGCTCGCCGCGCAGCGATTCTACGGTTGCCAGCGCGCTTTTTTCCCGCTCCTTTTTCAGTTTTTTCCACTCATTGAAAAGCCGCTCAGCGCCTTCTACGACGTTGGTCGTGCCGAGTATTTTTTCCGTTTCTTTCAGCAGCGCACTCATTCCCGCATGGTATTCTTCTGCGGCTCTTCCGGCCGCGAGCGTGAGCCTGACTATGCCGTCCTGTATCTTTTCAGTCCCGGTTATTATTATCTCGCCCACGTCTGCCGTATTTTCGACGTGCGTGCCGCCGCATGCTTCCACGTCCACGTCCTCCATGTCGATTATCCGCAGCTCTTTCGCCGGCACTGCCGGGCCCTGATATATTGTCATGCCGTATTTTTTCTCGGCGTCCGTACGCTCTATGACGCGCTTGGAGACGTGCACACGTCTCGTCACGGCTTCATTCGCTCTCCGTTCTATCTCTTTCAGCTCGTCGTCAGTAAGCGTCTTGTAGTGCGTCAAGTCTATGTGAGCCTTGTCCGGCGTTTTTAATGTTCCAGCCTGCCAGACATGGCTTCCAAGCGTCTTTCGTGCCACTCCGTTCACTATGTGTATCGCGCTGTGGTGTGCCATGAGGCGCTTCCTTCTCTCATCGTCGACTGTTCCTTTCACCGTGTCGCCCGCTTTGAACGGGACGTTCCCGATTTTGTGCCCTATAATGCCGGCGAATTTCTGGACGTCCGTTACTCTGGCGCCGTTTATTGTTCCCGTGTCGTTCTGCTGCCCGCCCCCTTCCGGATAGAACAGCGTCTTGTCGAGTATTATCCAGCCGTCTTTAATCGCCAGAACTTTCGCAGCAAACGTGCGGGCGTTCCCGTCTTTGTAATACAGCATCTCGGTTGCCGGCGCATTCACGTCCAGCGCCTTCGCCTCTTTTTTCGCCGCATGCCTGTGGCGCTCGGCGACCATGGGATAGAAATTATCCGGTATCTCCACTTCAGGCTTTTCTTTCTTCACGGTTTCCGGGGTTATGCCATGGCTGTCATAGAGCTCTATCAGTTTCTCCGTGCCCACATTTTTCAGCTTCGCTATTATTTCGCGGCTCTTTTTTTCCGTCGCCCCGTATTTTTCCTGCTCGTACGCCACTATTTCCGGCACGGCCTTTAATGAGTTTTTGAGTTCCGGGTACATTGGTGCGAGATATGATGCATGCATCTCAATCAATTTGGCAAAGTCTACTTCCCATCCGTGCCTTCTTGCGAGCGAGAATGCCCTCCTTAATATCAACCGCAGGTTGTAGCCGCCGCCGACGTTGCTCGGCAGCGTCCCATCATTCAGCGCGAAAAGCAGCGCTCTCGTATGCTCGGCTATTGAATATATGGCCGCCAGCGGAAGTATGCGCTCTTTCAGCGCCGCAGCGTCGTACGACGTCTTCTTCGCCACGGTGTTCCACGCCTTTGCCACGTCCTGCACTTCATCCATGTTCAGCAGAGAGGCGTAAGGCAGAAACTCTTTCACGGCCTTTTCATCCGTCTTCACGTCCGATTTCTTTTTCAGATATTTCAGCACCGTGGGAAAGGTCGTCTCGTAGCTCGTGGATGCGCCCCGCGAGAACCACGCGTTTCTTTCCTGCCCCAGCCCCATGTCCAAGACTTTTAATGGCAGGTCTTCGTAGCCGCCGGGTGTTTGGCGGAACTGCATATATACCTGATTGGCCAGCTCAAGCCCGCGGGAAAAGAACTCAACACACGGCCCGAAGTTGCCGGAGCCCGCCCAGACGTCTTCATGCAGGACTATTTCTTCCATTGGTATGCCCATGCCTTCGGTGAACCATTTCAGCAGATGCAGAAAATAATCGCCGGCTTTGTAGTCTGCCGGCGTTTCAAAACGGTGCTGCCCTATCATGACGAAACACGTGTAGTGCGCGCCTGTTATCCCGACGTTTTCTATGTCGTTGAAGCGCAGGCACGGCTGCGGCACGACCAGCGGGTTGGCCGGCGGCTTCACTTCGCCTGAAACCACGTAAGGAATGAAGTCGTCTATCGATGCCTCGACGAAGTGCAGGTCATTGCGCCACCGCGCGCTTACAGGGTAACGGTTTATCGGCGTGTAGCCCTGCTTTTTCAATAGCACAGAAAAATTCTTCCACACGTCCGGATAGCTCATCGCATTCTTCGCCGGCGTGGCGCCGATGAACGAGTAGCCGCCGCAGCACGCAGAGTCGCCGCACACGCTTCGCGGCAGCGTCGACCAAAAGGCGCGGTTACACGATGCGCACTTCTTGCGCGAGAAGCCCGTCTCTTTCATTGACGACGGATAATACTTCGTCGGATTTTTCGCGAACTCCGAGACGAATTTCTTTTTCAGTTCCTTGTCGGTGAGCATATATATCACGTAAACATTGCATTCTCATGCAAGTTTTTATCCGCATAAAAGCTTTCATATTGTTAATTCAACAAGGCATACGAACCGTGTGGTAAGGGCAATGGGGTCGGGCGGGCAATACGGTTTAGGCGTTTCATTGCATACCCCAACGAATGTGCGTTTTCATGCGAAATACGGCAAAATCCTTTCTCTATCCCTAATAATATTAATCGGATTGTTCTCGGCGTTTTACGTGGCAAGCCCAGAGCCAGACGTGCCGTTGCGCGAGAAAAATATAAGTGATACGCTGCCAGCGATGGGGCAAAACGAGCAAGTATCAGAACAGCCCAATCCTGCTGCGCAGCAGAATGAGCAGCCCGGCCAGCACACAGTAGAGAATTATGCGCCATCTTCTGGTAGTGGGGGAGGCGGCGGTGGCGGCAAAATCGACAGCTCGTTACAGCAGATAATAGAAGAAAAGCCCGAGCAGACGACTGAAGTAATTCTTCATGTTGCCGAAGGGCAGAGCTTGAGCGACGTGTCATCCCAGATAACAAAAGCCGGCGGCTCAATTTCGGGCGTATACGCAATCGGTAATATTATAACAGCGCGTGTCCCGAACAACAGGATAGAATATGTCGTTTCAAATGCTTCTGTGTCCAACGCCTGGCCGGAGAGGCAGGTGCAGGTTCTGTCAGACGGCGGGGCGCAGATGAATGTTCAGTCTGTGTGGTCTGCGGGATATAACGGCAGCGGAGTAAAAATAGCCGTTTTGGATACAGGCATAGATTCCAGCCACGAGATTCTCAAAGGCAGGGTCTTGCTGGAAAAAGACTTCACAGGGAAGAACAGCCCGAAGGATGTTTTTGGGCATGGAACTCACGTGGCCGGTATCATAGCAGGCAACGGGAACGTTACCGGAATCGCCCGTGGCGCATTGCTTTTTAACGCGAAAGTGCTGGATGACAGCGGCTTGGGCAGCGACATAGACGTCATCCGCGCCATCAACTGGGCGGTGGACCCGGATAGCAACGACGAAACAGACGATGGCGCGGATATCATAAGCATGAGTCTGGGCGGTCTTTATACGGACCCGTTCGGGCCGATAAGCATGGCTCTCAAAGCTGCGACAGAACGCGGCGTAATAGCTGTTGCAGCTGCCGGTAATTGCGGGCCGTGCGGAAGCTGCGGCGGATTCAAGGGAGTCACTACACCGGGCGCAAGCCCTTATGCAATTACAGTGGGTGCCGTGGATGAGAACGGCCAGCACGCCTGCTTTTCAAGCGGGCAGTCCATCGGTGGGGTGGGAGTGAAGCCGGACGTGGCTGCGCCCGGGAAGAACATCTTGTCTTCCGTGCCTGGCGGTTATGCAACAAAGTCCGGAACCTCAATGGCTACTCCGCACATCTCCGGTGCGATTGCATTGCTTCTGCAGATGCAGCCGGGATTAAATCAAAGCGACGTAAAGCAGTTTCTTGAGAGCCTTTCCAAAGAGTCGGGAGTCCCGGGAAAAGATATTCAATACGGTTCCGGCCTGCTGGATATGGGACGGGTGCCGTACATGATGGTGATGCCGGAACCCGCGGTGCTGGAATATTCCAACGCGTCTGCCGGATTCAGGATATGGAATTTCGCCGGCAGAAACCTGACGATAAAAAATATTATATGCGAGAACTGCACGACGAACTTCACAGGCGAGATTGCCGTGGAGAATTCCAATGCCGCATCGTTTACTCTTAACGTCGGCGAGTTCCAGTCAAATCTTCCGGTGCACGTGGAGACGGATGTAACGAATGTTACGATTGTGGTGACGAAGCTTTTCGAAACCGTGCCTGAAATGGCGTACGGCTTTGTCAATGCGTCGTCGTTTGAAATTGGCGCGTTCACCCCGAATATTTCTTTATTATCCTTGGGCAAGGTCTACTGCGATTGGGCGGATAACGGCGGAAACAGCTTATGCTCGTATTACGGCGTGTGGAAGAATCTTGCATCCAGAAAACCGGAATTGGGCATGAACCCCGGGCAGGAATATAACAAATTTGGGGACATGAAGTCGGGAGACAAAGGCGGCATGTACGAGGAAGAAGACTCATTTTCGACAGTGGGGCTTGATGTCAGGATTGCGGACTTGTCAACACTGGACGTGAGCTATGCCGCCGGAGCCATGGATTATAATGCCGGATTCGGCGGTTGCGGCGTGTTGGAGCCGGGAAACTGCGACGTACCAAACATCAAAGTGGTATGTGACGGCACAGGCATCGTTGACAAGGACCCGTGCACGCTTGCCGTCTATCCATGGTGCAACAATATGCAGGAAACTACGACCTGCGTGCTGAAGAAGAACAGCGCCTACAAGGTGCAAGCCACAGGCTTAATATATACAAAAGACGCAAACAAGAATCTTATTGCCGTCACACATCCTGTTTCGTGGGCATTGAATATCGCGTGCACCAAAGACAGCGATTGCGGCGGCACAGGGAAATGCAAAATCACAACAGACAGCAGGTCAACGTTCTGCTCGTTCACGGACGAATGCACTGCCGGAGCCACGGAATGCACGAGCGCCACAAAGAAGCGGACATGCGGCGACTTTGACGGCAATGGCTACACGGAATGGGGTTCGCCTGCAACGTGCTCTCCTGTCGCGGCGTGTCACCCTGACACTTGCGTAAGCTCGCTGAAGAACTGCCCGACATGCAACCTGAACGCAGGATACAATTATATAAAATGGGTCGGGTCGCCAGCCTCCAGCGATGCGGCGTTCAAGAGCATCAAAGACAAATTACAGGAAACCCTTTACATAGGAGCGGATGATAAATGGCAGTCAAATCCGGCTGCCGTGGTTACAGGCGGCATTTACACGCTGAAATTGTCCGGTAGCGGGACTCTGACGTACGAATACTGCGGCGACAGCATATGCAACAACGGCGAGATGATGGATTCCTGTCCATCAGACTGCGGCAAGAAGCACAGCTACGGCAAATTCCCTTCCGGATGGAGCGCTGACATAAGCTCCTTCGACCCGCAAATATACTATGGGAAGGATTACAGCTTGAAAATAAGCTACAAATGCAGCGCTGACGGCTACGTGTACTTCCCGCTTGATTTGAATAATACAGGGAATAGCGTGAAGTTTACCTGCGGGGACCCGGCTCACGACGTGGGATGCCAGAATGAGGTGTTGGTGAAAAGTTATTTCACCGGTTCCGATTGTAATACCGTAGTCAAGGAAAGAACGCTGACGTTCAAGATTCCTTCGGGCAGCAGCCCCGGGCCGCACAATTTGCAGGTTGGCTTCTGGCACGGCTACGACCAGAGCGGCAAGCCTAAAATAGACGGCAGCGACGGCGGATATAACAGTGCGTCCGGTGCCAAAACGGTTACTGTAAGCGAGTGGAAATGCACCTCCAATGCGCAATGCACGCCGGAAGAGTTCTGCGGTTCAGAAGGCACGTGCAAAAAGGACGTATGCGCGCCGCAGGGCCAGAACTATTGCGACAGCAACAACGTCTATTCCTGCAGCAGCGACGGCTCCAGCAAATCGCTGACGAAAACCTGCAGCAGCGACGAAGCCTGCCAAAGCGCAGCGTGCGTGAAAAAAGTAGTCTGCGGCAACAGCATCTGCGAATCGGGCGAGAATTACCTTAACTGTGCCAGCGACTGCCCGTCGCCTTGCAATGACTATTGCGTAAGCGACACGCGCTATTTCGGCGGCACATGGAGCGGCGGCAAGTGCAGCTATTCTTCCGGGCTGTGCACGTACGGATGCTTCAACGGCAAGTGCCTTTCCGCAACGCAATTCCCGTTCACGATGTCAATGGAAGCCGCCCAGGGCGTGCCTGTTTACAAGCAGCCAGGCGACTACATAACATTCACGTTCAATTCTAAGAGCGCCCAGACCATAGACTTCTCACCGCCCTCGGCGTTCGATTACATTTCCGGCCCGTATTCCGCCGGCAAAGCGAATCTCGCGGCAGGCGCAACGAGCGTGACATTCCAGATAGGCGAGAACGCAAATGGCAATTATCCGGTATCAGCCGGCAATGCCTATACAAAGTCGGTGTTGTGGATGACCGTTACGGACGAACCGGCTTTTCTGATTGTGACAAACAGGAACGCATTATTGCAACGATTCGACGATAGCGACAAGGAGAAGGTCAGCGCCGTAGTACAGGAAGCATACTCGCTGGCAGGCAAGTCCACCGGCAAAGGCGTGGTATACGACCTCGCGGATTACAAGATGGGCGCGAGACCGTGGGCGAGCTTTGGCGAATATAAAGAAAAGCCGCTGGAGCCCGAGAAGAAGGACAACGCCTACGCGAGCAATGTCGCCGCGTTTGTGCAGAAGAAATGCAAATCCTGCAAAAGCGTTATAATTCTAGGCGACGATTTCGTCGTGCCTATGTACAGGGTAGATTACAGGATGTTTACGGGGTGGGAGATACCCATTCTCAACGCGTGGATTGGCAATAATCCGCAAACGAAAAACATCTACAGCGATTTCACCTACGTTCCGAGAGACGTGAAGCCGATAGGGGATTTGAATACGATTTTCGAAGGCATCAACCAGAACAAAGGCGAAAAGGTAATCATAATAAAGCCTGACGGCAAAAGCTATTCCGAGCTGAGCAAACTCAAAGCCGTTCTTGCGTCCGAGTTTTCAATCAAGGATTCCAACATCGTGGAATACGAGTCCAAGAGCGTGGCGTGCAACGAATACGGAAAACTGAAAGGCCATACGCTGATTCTGATAGGCGACAGAAGCAGCAACAACGCGATAAAATGCGTGCCGTGGTTCGATGCCGGCAAGAAGCCCGGCGATACGTTCAAAGCGTCGATAACGCTTGAGCGCAACGTGTGGAGCGCAAAAGCCGATTACGCCGTGGTGCTTTCAGGCGATGAGCACAGCGCAATAGCAACGCTCACGGACTTTCTCGAGAATCCCGGTTATTATACGAATAACTTCATGAAAACCGCCCAAACTGCTTACATCCACGACTTCTCAAAGCCGCAAAATATGATAACCGGCACCGACTATCTGCAGGGATTTGTTTTAGGGCTATGCGAGCATGTCGGCGACTCCTTCATTGAGCAGAGTCCGTGCATAGCCAGCGACGTTACGGTGTCGTTCCTGCCGGGCATAGGCGCTGTAACAGACCTTAGGGACTTCGCTATCTACTGCGCTTCGGGATTTGTTTTCGACGGCGACGGCATGGACAAGATACTGTGCGGCGTCTCTGGCGCCGGAACAGCGACAAGCATAGGGACTGTGTTGTTGGCTCCCACGGTGGTAGGTGCTGCCGTATCCGAGACTGGCGACGTGGCACTGGCAACCACCAAAGGGATATTAAAATCGTTGAAAGCCGCGATGAAATCCGCCCCGGCTTTCGAGAAAATTGCCAAGACGCTGAAATTAACCGATGCAGGCAGCATAAAGAAGTTCTTCCAGCTCGGCTCGGGAGAAGGCGTGGAAGCCGCCCAGAAAAGGTTCAAGAACATACTAACCGGCCCTTACAGGAAGTTTGCACTCAATGCGCTGGGAGAGCTGGACGAAGCTGCACTGAAAAACGGCATAAAGAACGCGGACGATTTGGAGAATGCGGTGAGGGGAAGCGAAAGAATTCTAGGCTCGTCACACGAGGGTCTTAAAGCATTGCCATTTTCGCAACTGGATAATGTGAAATTCCTGAAAAGTGTCGGGGAAGCCGAGAAGGCGTTTGAGATTTCTGAAAAAGGATTAAAGGGAATTAAATTCGTCGATGAAATAGAAGATGTCCCAAACGCTCTCGCAAAGTTCGATCCGAATAACCAGATAATATCTATATCGAAGAGTACATTAAATGAACTAAAGGATGCAGGCCCGAATTTCCTGAATCGGTATGCAATATTCCACGAG
>JACQIE010000040.1 GCA_016198645.1 Candidatus Aenigmatarchaeota archaeon
ATATTATAAGGTATTCGAAGTTCTTTTGCGATTTCCGCTACTGTTAATTCTCTCTTTATAGCGTCATGTATCTTTGGGAGTAGCCACGAATGAGGTACATATTCAGTGAATCCTACGGGATATGAATAATTCAATCTCCAATTTCTTATCGTAGTCACGGGTATTCCCGTTAATTCACTGACAGTCGTGAAGTGTTCATTGCTATGCGCAAGATTCAACACATTCTCATAGTCTTCTCTGGCTTTGCACAAAAAGTTAGGATATTGGCCGCTTCTGCGCCAATATCCTGACGCGTTAGTGGGCATGATAGTCATGCCCACGACTTTTTGTGCAAAGCCGTCTTCTCTGGTATACTTTCTTTTCACATTTCAAGATGCGACACATCTTATATACATCTTCACCAAGGTCGGAGAAAGTGAAAAGTGCGCCCACAAAACGCTTAAGTAATGTCTGAGCGTAGAAGAAGCGTGAGAACATGAGAGGCGAACGTCTTCACGGCGGAATTGGTTCATCTCTGGCAAGAGCAGAGATAGCGTAAGAAGGAGAGCCGCGCCTAGCTGTTTCTATGCAAAAATTGACGACAGGGGAAGAATCTATCTCCCTAAAGGGCTACGCGGCAGAAGCATCGGGTTCGGTGTCGATGTCAGAAAACGGATAATCTACGTTCTTGAAGAAGGGCAATATTCCGCCGATTCGCGCGGGCGTGTTTTCGTTCCAGCGGACATCAGGCGGAGCCTCGGCATTGCGCCCGGTTTTCTTGTTAAATTTGTCGGGAGGGGTCTGCGATGAAGCCATACGTCTTCAGGATAGGGAAAGGAGAACTTGTAGAGGGAGCGGAAGCATACCTGAAGAAATGGGGTTTGGGCGTGAAAGTGACAGGAAATGGAAATTACGTTGTTACCGGTGTGCTGGATTTCGCCCGCGGCTTAATAGTGCTTTATAGCAAAAAGCTTGCGTCGCAGAACAGCGAGCGCCCAACCATGCCTACGCAAGCAGTGCTGACAGAAAGCAATAAAAAAGACAATTTCCGCGACGTCAATGCAGCGATGTCTTGCGTAGCGGGCAACAGAAGTATGAAAAACGGAGGTTGAGAATATGGGAGCATATCACGGAGGAACATACGGACCAAACATTGACCCAGATGGTTACATATGTCTAGGCGGCGGTGCTCCGAGAGAACTCTCCGTGGAAGAAATAACGAACGAACAGAGAAGAAAATACAGGAACGGTGTAATGGAAACGATGCGGAAGCTAATCATGCAGGATTTCGAGAACATGGGCTTCGAACGGTTCATGGAAAAATACCCCCTTAGATGATGGATATGACGGCGAACAATGCAAGTCAACAAAGCCCGGAAGAAGTGGCAAAAGCTGTGATAGAGTCGATAAAACAGAGAGGCGATGAAGCGCTGCGCGAGTTCGCGAGGAAATACGACAATGCAGACATAAACGATTTTCTCGTTTCAAAGGAAGAGATAAAACGCGCCCGGGAGTCAGTGCCACGAGAAATCATGGAAGCCATGCTGGCGGCGAAGAAGAACATAGAGAAATTCGCGCGGCGGCAAATGAGGCAATACGAAGACTTTGAGATAGAAACGATGGACGGCGTTTTTGCCGGGCAGCGGATATTACCTATGGAACGGGTCGGCTGTTACGTACCAGGCGGGAATTATCCGTTGCCGTCCACCGTTCTAATGACCGTCGTACCTGCGAGAGTGGCGGGCGTGAACGAAATAATCGTTTGTTCCCCGCCGAAAGATAACAATACCATAAATCCCGTTACTATCGCAGCAGCCGACATCTGCGGAGTAGACAAAATATACAAGATAGGCGGGCCTGCCGCGATAGCCGCGATGGCGCTGGGCACGGAAAGTGTGCCGAAAGTAGACAAAATAGTCGGCCCCGGTAACGCATACGTTACTGCCGCGAAGAAGCTGCTTTATGGCATAGTAGGAATAGACCTGTTGGCAGGACCTACGGAGATTTTAGTGATAGCCGACGGCTCGGCAGACCCGATTCTCGTAGCAGCCGACCTTCTCTCGGAAAGCGAGCACGACGAGAATACTTCGTGCACCCTCATCACGGATTCGGCATCGCTGGCGTTCAACGTGAAAAAAGAAATGGAGCGGCAACTGGCAAGACTGGAAACGAGAGAGATAACGTCAAAGGCGCTGAGAAACAAAAGAGTGTTTCTCGTGGCAAGCATGAAGGAAGCGATAGAAAAGGCAAACGAAATAGCGCCGGAGCACGTTGAATTGCAGGCGAAGAACGCTAGCAAGCTCGTGCCGTTGCTTAAAAATTACGGCTCGCTGTTCATCGGCAAATACACGCCCAGCGTGCTCGGTGATTATTGCATAGGCACGAACCACGTTCTGCCGACGGGCGGCTCGGCGCGGTTTTCGTCGGGACTGTCAGTAAAGGATTTTATTAACGTCAGGACATATCAATACGTAAGAAAAGACGGTTATGAGCGCATAGCGGGCATCGCCATAAAATTAGCCGGCGTTGAAAAGCTGGATGCGCATAAAAAATCGGCCGAAGCGAGAATGAAGTGATAATAATATGGAATTCCAAACGCCGAAAGGCACCCGTGATTTTTTGCCGGACGAGATGGCAAAGAGGAGAGCAGTCTTTGATGCGTGCCGCGCTGTCTTCGAAAAGTACGGCTTCGGCGAAGTGGACACGCCGGCTTTTGAAAGCCTTGAGCTTCTCACGGCCAAGGGCTCTCTGGGCGACGAAGCGGTGAAGGATATTTACCGGTTTGAAGACAAGTCCCAAAGAAAGCTAGGGCTTCGCTACGACCTCACGGTGCCGATGGTGCGGTTATTCCTGTCGCAAAAGTTCCCGCGTCCGGTAAAGTGGTATTCCATCGGCAAAGTGTGGCGATATGAAGATATAGCCAAGGGCAGGTGGCGCGAGTTCTCACAATGTGACGTGGAAATAATCGGCTCGCCGCTTCCCGAAGCAGACGTGGAAGTTCTGGCAGTGGCGATAGAGTGCCTGTTAGCGCTCGGTCTAAAGGACATAGAAGTCCGCATAAACAGCCGGAAGATAATGGACGCTATGGCAGAGAAACTGGGAATAACGCGGCGCGAGGAAGTATTCCGCGCGCTGGACAAACTGGATAAGCGCGGAGAGCGCGAAGTAAAGAAAGAGCTTTTGGCTTTCTGTTCATCGGAGCAGGCGGACAAGGTTCTGGCTTTTATTAAGTCTCCGTCGAAGCAGGAAGAGCTTGAGCGTATAATCGCCCTGCTGCCCGGCGAGTATCGTAAATACGTGCGCCCTGACCTTTCCATAGCCCGCGGGCTGGATTATTATACGGGTTTCGTCTTTGAAACGTTCGTAAAGGGATTTGAAAATCTCGGTTCCGTCGTTTCAGGCGGGCGATACGACAGGCTTATAGAAAAATACGGCGGCGAGCCCGTGCCCGCCACGGGCTTTGGCCTCGGTTCGGATAGGCTCGCGGAAATCGTCAACATTAGTGGCGTGAGAAATCCGTCCGTGTTCATAGCAAACGTAGACGCGCCCGCGAAGGCACGGGAGCTTTGCTACGCGCTTCGCGCTCTGAACGTCGCAGCAGAGACGGACGTAATGGGCCGCTCGATATCAAAGCAGTTTGACTACGCCGGCAGGAAAGGCGTTTCTTACGTTGTCGTAATCGGCGAAAAAGAAGTGAAGTCCGGCAAGGCGATGCTCCGCGACATGGCTACGGGTAAGGAGAAGCCTGTGGCTCTCGACGCGCGCGCAATAGCCGCCTCGCTCCGCGAACGGTGACTACCGGGCAACGTATCGGACTTCCTCCAGTACAGTTCCGCAGGCCGTGCAAAACGCCTCGAAATTATTGTAGACGACCCTACTGGAACCGCAATTTACGCATTCCATGTTCCACACCCTATGTAATTAAGGGCGGCGCCAATAAGCCTATTTCCATATTCCCGGATATGTTTCCGAGTAGCGAAAAGATTTTTGAGGCAACCCCTGAAGCCGGCACCTTTAAATCCGCTGCTCTCCAATAATAGTAAGGCTCTTACTTCTTAGATAATGGAGTAATATAACAAAAAGGTGAATGTAATGAAAAACAATAGGAATCGCGATACAGCGAAGAATGATACGGCGAAAAACGAAACGGCAAAGAAGCAGGGCAGGATAGTGCCGGATACGAGCGTGATTATTTCAGGCGTGCTTTCGATGTTGATAAACAAAGGGGAGCTGAAGGACGCGGAAGTTATAATACCCGAGTTCGTTTTGGAAGAGCTGCGCTCTCAAGCGTCGCGCGGCCGGGAAATCGGTTTCAAAGGGTTGGAAGAACTCAAGCAGATACGCGTTCTTGAGCAGGAAAAAAAGCTCACCGTTGTCAGAACCGGCCGCCGCCAGACGATGGAAGAAATCCAGCTGGCAAAGTACGGCAGGATAGACGCGCTGATACTGGACGTGGCGCGGGAAGAGAAAGCGACCATTTACACGTCCGATTTGGTCCAATATACGGTGGCGCAGGCGGAAAACGTGGACGCGCGGTATTTCCCGCCTTACCAGAAGAAAGAAACCATACTTGCAAAAATGATGACGGACGATACCATGAGCCTCCATCTCAAGGAAGGATGCGCGCCCACAGCGAAGCGCGGCATGCCGGGCAACTTTACGTTGATGAAAGTATCAGACGAAGAGCTTACGCCTAAGCGCATGGAAGCGATAATAAAAGAGATAATGGACGCGTGCCGATACGAAGACGGTTTTCTTGAGGAAGACAGCCACTCGGCTACCGTTGTTCAATTAGGGAATATGCGCATAGCCATAGCGCGCCCGCCTTTCTCGGACGGGATAGAGATTTCCGTAATCCGCCCCGTAGCCAAGCTCACGCTCGACGATTACAAGCTTTCGGCGAAACTCAAAAAGCGGCTGGAGGAAAAAGCCGAGGGAATAATAATATCCGGCCCGCCGGGCTCGGGGAAAAGCACCTTTGCCGCGTCGCTTGCGGAGTTCTACGAAAAGAAAGGCAAGATAGTCAAGACCATGGAGTCGCCGCGGGATTTGCAAGTAAGCCCGTCAATAACGCAATATACGAAGTTAAAGGGCAGCTTTGAGAACACGGCTGATATGCTCCTGCTTGTGAGACCGGACTACACGGTCTTTGACGAAGTGAGAAAGACGTCCGACTTTAAAGTCTTCTCCGACATGCGGCTGGCAGGCATAGGTATGGTAGGCGTCGTTCACGCAACAGACCCCGTCAGCTCCGTCCAGCGTTTCATAGGACGCATAGAGATGGGCATGATACCGCACATAGCTGACACGATAATATATATCAAAGCCGGTCTGGTCGAAAAAATATATACGCTCTCGCTCACTGTGAGAACGCCCACGGGCATGACCGAAGCGGACTTGGCACGACCTGTAGTTGACGTCCGCGACTTTGAAAGCGGCGCGCTTGAATACGAAATATACAGCTACGGCGAGGAGAACGTGATAATCCCGATAAAGAGCGAGCCCCTGTCGCCGCTGCGCGATTTGGCAAAAAAGCAGATACTGGCGACGCTGCGCAAATACGACAAAGATGCCGATATTGAATTCGTCTCGGACAGCAGCATAATCGCCTACATGGACAATGACGTAATAGCCAAAGTCATAGGCAAGGAAGGAAAGAACGTGAAAGAATTGGAGGAAGCGCTCGGCATTCACATCGAAGTCTCCCCGAAAGTGGAAACAACAGGCAAGGAAGCCCGCTTCGTTTACGACGAAACCGGCGGTTACATTCTGCTGAACTTCAGCGAGCGCCTGCACGGGCGCGTCGCTAACTTTTACGTCAACGGCGAATACCTGCTCTCCGCCACGATAGGCAAGGGCGGCTCTGTGCGCATATCCAAGGGAAGCGACACCGGGAAAGAGCTTCTAAAGGCTCTCATGAACAGCAAGGTCGCCGCTTTCGTGTGACGATTTTAAGCTGTGGATTTTAAAGCCTTTCTTTGAATATTCGGAACAGTTGCCCGCGTAGCTCAGCTTGGATAGAGCATCTCCGTCCTAAGGAGAGGGCCGCGCGTTCGAATCGCGTCGCGGGCGCTTTCTTCAAGTATAAATATTTCCGAAGCAATTTGTATTGTACGCGTGGCGCAGAGGAATAGGAATGAAAAAGTCGTTATTTTACGGTATTCTGTTTCTTGTGATGGCATTGCCCGCATTCGCCGCCAATCTTACAATCAACGGCACTCCTACCAGTGCCCAGTTCATAAATACTATCGACCGAACAAGCATGCTGAATCTGACGTTCAACCTTTCCAATACCTCTGACGTCTACAGCCCTTTCGTGGTGAACATAACCTTCATAAACGTCACGATAAACTCCACCAACGGCATGAACATAACGAACGTCACGGCAATTGAGATAATAAACGCGTCCGGCACGGTAATCGCATCCAATACGACCAACCGCAGCGCAGACACGTTCCTCATCTACTTCGGCGGAATGGCGGACGGTGGCTTTCTCATAAACTCCAGCAATGCTAACAGGACAAACTTCATGATATCCGTGAACATATCCAGCGCAGGCGCTCTGGGAAACAATACACGAGTCAACATAACCTCCAATCTTTCCTTCGGGTGGGTAGGCGACCACAACGTCACGCTTAATACGAACCAGTCAGCAACCAACCTCACCACAATAACGGACGTCCACGCCTCTGCCAGCATAACGCCGAGATACGTGGACACGTTCGCGTTCAACCAGACTTTCATTTACACCATAAACATCACGGGCAGGGACGACGTAGGGAACATCACGATGCTCGTGCCCAGTGAATTCGTAAACGTTACTATACGGAGCATCACCAAGGACTCAAGTACGAATCCCACTGACGTCACAAGCAGCAACGTCAGCAGCAGGATGAACATATCGTTCACGACAGCAGCCAACTCTTTGATAAAAATCAACTTCACAGCCAACATAACCGGCGCTCTCACGAACACGAGCGTAAACGTCACGCTCGTTGATTCGAGGCTGAACGTCTCGGCAGACGATAACAATACAGGCGTTCGGACTTTGGCGATGACGATAATAGACACCATCATAGGCACCAAGCTCACGGCGCTCGCCAACGGCTCGGATTACTGGGAGTTCAACATCTCCCTTAACTTTTCCGCCAACGTTTCCGGCTCGTTCCTCTTCAGGATGGACAGCTGGACGAATAACGCCAGCCAGACCATCGACATAAACACCACGAACACAAGTTACGCCACTGCGCGGCTGGATGCCAACGGCACGGCGCTTGCAAACGTCACGAACAGTTACAACTCGTCACGGTACGTCCCGATGATTATCAATTCGGTTACGCCCCAGCGCATCGCTCTCAAGATGATAATACCCGGCGGCACACCCGTATCTTCAACGTGGTGGGCGAAATATTTCATGCTGTTCATAGTCGACCCGTAGGGGTATCATGATGAAAATGCTGGCAATCCTCCTGCTTCTCTTGTCTTCTGTTGCCTTTGCAGAAGCGTCAGGAGACGTGAATTCGTCATTGGCCCAACCCATATCCTCCGGAATCTACGGATACTCGGCAGGCAACTGCACGCAGAACTACGGAAATCCGCCCGCCGGATGCGGAACTTACGTCTGCTTCTTCGTGGCAGGCTCCACGAACAACGGCTCCTGCCTCCCGCCTTCCAACACGGCGTGCTACCAGAACGGTGCGTGGTCTGCCACGGGCGCGGATGGCGCTTCGTGCAAGAATACCACCCACAAATGGTCGTGCAGTTCCGGAACATGGGCGGCCTCCGAGTGCAGCAACGGTTGCTCGTCCGGTGCGTGCTCCAGCACCACGACCACGACGGCCGCCGGCTCCTCCAGTTCAAACAGTGGTAACAACAACACCGTTACCACTACTTACGCGCTTTCCGTGGTTTCCGGCATAGACAGCTTCAACATGACCCAGGGCAACACCACGGTCAAGTCCGTCACCGTTAACAACACGGGCAAAGGGGCGGTCACCAACGTCACGTTATCAATATCCGGCGTTGCTTGGGCGACTGCCACGCCGTCTTCCTTTGCTTCGATAGCGCTGAAGGAGACAAAGACATTCACTATCGGCTTTGCTCCGCCATCTGATGCGCAGATAAAAACGTATAGCGTTACGTACACCGCCAGCGGGGCGGAAAGCGGCGCTTCCGTTTCCGGCAGCTTCACGCTGACCCTTCTGCCTACCGAGGAAACGGTGAACACTGTCATAAAACCCAGATATGATGCTTATCTTCTGCAGTTGCAGTCTTTGGAAGCCAATATAACAGTCCTCAAGAGTTCGGGCGTTGACGTCAAGGAGATTGAGTCTTTGCTCGGGCAGATAAAGGCCAAAATAAATGAAACCGCCTCTTCCATGGAAAGCGGCGACTATTTTGCGGCATCCGTGGCAATGGACGAAGCGGATGCGCTCGTTCAGGCGCTGCAGGAAAAATTCACCAAGTCGCCTGAACTGCCCGTGCTTCTGATAGCGGCGGCAGTTATAATAATAGCCACCATAGGCGTGGTGATTTATATGTTCATGCCGCCAGGCGCCGGCGGCAAAGGCATAGTTGAGCGCATTCTCGAAAGATTCGGCGGCAGGCAATCGCCGACGTTCCTTGACAAGAAAGACAACAAGATTAAAGAGCTTCTTGATAAGCTCAGAAAGAAGAAAGGGGACAAGTTCACTTACAGCTTCGGTGGCAAGGAATGAATCTGCGAACCGTCGGCAAAGCAGTAGGAGGATTGTTCTTTCCGCTGTTCGTTTCGCTCTTTGTAGCTTCACTTTCTCTCGTGCAGATAACCGCCGCCCCGATGATGGAACCTCTTTTCACGGAAGTTTTGTCGTCGCAAGTGGCGGGAAACGAGGAGTTGGCGTTGTCAGCTATAAAGGCAGGTTGCGGAAGCAGGGCGAGCATGGACGTCCAGTTCTCCGGCGGCTCGCTTTCCGTGGACTGTACGCTACTCAAAAGCGCGACGGGCATAGGCGGCGTGGCAAAAGCCTACTTTTCTGCGTTACAGTCAAAGACTTATCAATGCTCTTTCATTGACTGCCCGCCGGAGATTCTGCTATCGGCGCAGGGCGCCTCTCTTCTGAACACCGCCTCGCTTATATTCCTCGCGCTCTCCGTTGTTTTCGGGCTGATGCTTGCGTTGTCCCTGCAGGGCTTCGGAATAGCAAAGGGCATAGGGGCGTCCTTGACTCTGGTAGGATTGTCATATTTTACGAAATACATTCCGATTGACCTGCCGTTTGACTCAATGCGCGTTATAATAGAAATTTTCGCTTCCAATTTCTTAATCGCTCTTTACGCCGGCGCTCTTCTCCTTGCCGTCGGCTTCATATGCGAGATGGCCATGGGAAAGAAGAACGCCTGAGCGTGCCGGCAACAGGGCGCATATCTTTCTAATGCTTTCTTCGAGCGCCTCGTTGTCCGCGCCACCGCGAAGCGCGTCAGAAATTTTGCGCACTTCTTCATTGACAGCATCGCTGCCCGTTATTTCCTTCCTGCCCCGCAGCCTGCGCACATACTGCGAGACAGCCGGCTGCGTCGTGCCTAAAATCTTCGCAGCTTCGCTTTGGCTCACGCCGTGGCGCGTGATTAGGTCACGTGCCACCATCGCGCGCACGCTCGGCAGTATCTCCGCCACGAAATGCTCGCAGAAGAATTTCATCTATATGATTTGAAAACGAAATTCTTAAAGGTGACAAATGCTTGAGATGTTGCGTCAAACGCAGGATATGAACAAAGCAATGTTCTTGTGTTATCGGTTGATTAAAAACGGGGCAATCCGTTTCCTGTCACGCATTCCGTTTTGAAAATGACAACTGCCCCATTGGCTATAAAAAACCCTGTTCCAAATTCTTCATTTGACATTTTTTCCGCAACTCCTTCGCAATATTTTATTCCGTGAGCGTATTTAAAACCCGCAAACCGAAAACCACCCATCACGAGAGATAAAGGCGGGTTAGCGAACCATTTCCTAACTAAACGGTAAACAAGTACAACAAAGACTTTCACTACTTGGGTATACGAGGAATCTTTTAATTCCTCGTAATAAAGCCGAAGACGAACCCGCCCCGTCAAAAATCACTGACGAGGAGTCATTTCCTTCTCTTTACTAACGCCCGCCACTTTAGTGGCGGGTAGTTTACTTACTAAACGTCGCTACTAATAACCCGAAGGAGCTGGACAGCGAAGCTGTCATACGGCATCGTGCGTCAAGTTGCTTGTGGCGGGCAGTTTACTGCGCGTTGTCAGAACGCCTTTACCACACGCACAGCGCGGTTATGCTCGTATTCAATTTTCGCCAGCCCGTTGTCTTCCAAGAATTTAGCCCACTCCTCTGCCTGCGCTTCGTGTATGCCTGCGCGGCGGGCGAACTTGCCGATGTTGACCGTGCCTTTATCGGCAACCTCTTCAAAAAGCGAGCTTATCCCGCTGTTCGTGGCTATTTTTACTGCTGCGCCGCCTTCTTTAAATGCGGGCGCGACGAATTTCTCGAAAATCTGCTTCGGCAGCGCGTTCTCCTTGGGAATAAGCGCCAGTAAGCGTTTATTCGCGACGAGCAGTTGCTCCCGCTCCCGCGATGCCGCGTTCCTCTCTTCGGCAAGCTTCTTTATCACGTCAGAGAGCACGTTCACGGACGAGGCAAGATTGCTGACGCGCTCCTCCAGTTTTTTCAGCCGCCTTTCCGTTGCGCTGTCCTCGAAAAATGCCATGCATAAAGAACGGGGGTAAAGATTATATAACGCATAGTCAACGGCATCGGTTTTTACGCAGCTACGACCACTTTTGCCGCCAATAACAAGGAATTGGTCACCATACGAGTATAAATAGTTACTGTTAAGTAGTATAAATA
>JACQIE010000043.1 GCA_016198645.1 Candidatus Aenigmatarchaeota archaeon
CTTTGCACAAAAAGTCGTGGGCATCTGCTGACCGAAGCGCGAAGCGCTTCAAACAGTTTCATGCCCACTAACGCGTCAGGATATTGGCGCAGAAGCGGCCAATATCCTAACTTTTTGTGCAAAGCCTTACTTACGAATTAATTTATATACTGGTGCCATACATAATATCAAACATGAAAGCGCGCAAAATGAAAGGAATCTCGCCGTTGCTTGCTTCGATTCTGCTTATCGCCATAACCGTGGCTGTAGCTTCGATGGCGTCCGGATGGTTCACGTCCACGATAAGGGCGTCCACTGCGTCGACGACAAACAGAACGACTACGGCGCTGGACTGCTCCGGCGCTTCCATAGCCATAGATAATCTTTTCATAACAGGGACAACAGGATTCGGCTCGGCAGCCAAAGCCATCGTTCGCAACAACGGGCAGGTAGACGGGCTCACGATATTGAGCGCCCAGTTATATAATACTACCGGTGCAAACTTCACGGCGTCTTCCATGCCGATTACGAGTGTCAATGCAGGAACCATAATCACGCTCTCCATCCCGCAGACGAACTTTTCTGCGTGCCCTGCATCTTTCTCGCGGCTTGTCGTGACCACGAATTGCGGCGGAATATCAGACACGTTCACGGGAACGCCGGTCTGCCGATAATTTTTTTGTCGTCGCACAATATGAATTCCTCGTAATAAAGCCGAGCTCACTTGACAGCCAGTCGCGCGCAAGAGTCTGTTTCTTACTAACTACTCAGTCGTTCGATGCCATCCGTCTGAAGTCACGGTCGTTAACTTGAAGATATAGGCAGTAGCCAAGCTTCTTTTTCAGGCCGCCGTTTAGCTCTTCTCCCGGAATCTCTTCTGCTTGCTCGTGTGTGAAGGAAGGGCTGCGCTCTTCAGTCCATGCATCGTTCCCGTATCTTTTTGCCAGCAGCGGCATCGCCTTTGCCACGGTTTTTGCGCTTACCGGCGCGCTGGCATGCTTACCTTTCGTCAGCTCCGCCAGAATCCGTTCTGCCATGATTCTCTTGACGGCGTCGTTTCTCTTCGGTGCATTTTTTGCGATGTCCGTTTTGCTTAGTATGACTGGCGCATTTTTCAGGGCGTCGTATTCGCTGTAGATGCGCGGGCCGATTTTCCGCCCGCTTAACTCTATGCGTGCGGCCAGTTTTTCAATTTGATAATGCTCCATCAGAATCAGCCCGTGCAGAAGCGCGCTCTCCACGCCCCAGAACATGGAGTGTCCGGCAACTACTTTGTTGCCTATGTTGATGGACGATGCGCGATTATCTGCCGTGACGTCCTCTATTCCCATGCCTTCCAACGCATTCTTTATTTTTTCAGCATAGTAAGCGCGCATATCTTCGTAACCGCTGAAAGAGCTGTCGCGGGGAACGGCTATGGAATATGCAAGTATGTTTTTGCCCGTCTGCACGTGCGAGCCGCCCGTGATGCGCCGCACCACGTCTGCGTTTCGCTTTTTCAGCACATCCGTTGCCTGCGCATAGCCGAGAACTACGCTGTCTTTGGCGAAGTCAAAAAACCTTATTGCCGCTTTCTTTTTGGCGCGGAGAAGCATCGCTTCCTCCAGTGCCATGTTTACGGCAGCTCTGTACGTCCCGAAACCCCAGTATTCGTAGTCAAACATGAGAATTAATGAGTTCCCTGCAATAAATAATTCGCCGCGCATCCTTCATATGCAGGTAGTTTACTGCCTGTTTACGAATCGTTCAATCCTGTCCAGCGCTTTCTCTATCTTTTCGTATTTAGTCGCGTAAGAGCAGCGTATGTGCCCTTCGCCGCCGGGCCCGAACTCGCTTCCCGGAACAACGGCGACTTTTTCTTTTTTTAAGAGACGCAGCGCGAAGCGCCTGTCGTCGCCGCTTATTTTCGAAAAAGCGTAGAACGCGCCCTGCGGCATCCTCGTTTCCAATCCCATCTCGTTGAGGCGCGAAACTATCATCCTTCTCCGCCTGTCATACTCTTTCACCATTTTTTCCGTGTATGCGCCCTGCTTCAGCGCGACCACGCCCGCCATCTGCGAAAGCGTAGACGCGGATATCGTGGAGTAAACGTGGATTTTGCGCATTGCCGCGGCAAGCTTTTTCGGGGCAATAGCATAGCCCAGCCGGTAGCCGCACATTGCGTAGCTCTTTGAGAAGCTCTGAAATGTCACGGCGTGCTCTGCCATGCCGTTCAGGGAAGCCAGAGAAACGTGCTTCGCGCCGTAAATTATTTTTTCATACGCCTCGTCGCCGAATACAAGCAAGTCTTTGTCAACGGCAACATCCGCTATTTGCTCCAGTATCTTTCGCGGATAAACCGCGCCCGTAGGATTGGAAGGCGAGCAGATCAGAATAGCCTTGGTCTTCTTCGTTATTTTTTTGCGGATGTCGTCCACGTCCGGCAGGAATTCCTCGTCCAGCCGTGAGAACACGGGAACGATGTCAAGCAGCTCAAACATCGGCGTGTATCCGAGAAACGCGGGGCTTGGGATTATCACTTGCTCCGTTGCGTCAAGCGTAGAAGCGGCGGCAAGCATAAGCGCCTCCTGGCTGCCGTTCGTGACCACTACCTGCTCCGGCGAGCATTTTATGCCGTTTTCGCTTGCCGCTTTGCGGGCGATTGCTTCGCGCAAATCTTTTCGCCCGGCAGGCGGCGAATAGTGATTAGCTTTGATTATCATCTTGCGCGCGTAAGCGACGACGGCAGGCGGCGCCGGGAAGTCCGGTTCGCCCGCGCCCAGCGAAACGACGCTCTTGTCTTCGGATGCGACCTTTATCAGTTTCGCTATCATCGCTTCGGGTAACTCTTCTTCGCGCTCTGAGATGTGCATGATACGTTTTGTGGAAGGCGGCTTTTATAGTTTCGCGGCAAAGGCACGTTATGGACGCACCGTTGAAAAGCGTCGCGATAGTCGGGATTTCGCACGATGAGAGCAACGAGAGCAATAAAATCGCGCGATATATGAAAGAGCGCGGATATAAAATAATACCGATAAATCCCGTTGCGGCGGAAATTTTGGGCGAGAAATGCTATCCGTCGCTGGGCGCCGCTCCTCCGGTGGACATCGTGGACGTTTTCCGCCCCTCTTCAGAGGTCATGGCGATAGCGCGTGAAGCCGTGGCGATGAAGGAAAAATATGGCAAGCCGCTTGTATTCAGGGCGCAGAGCATAGAGAACGGGCAGGCGCGGGCGATGCTGGAGCGGGAAGGCATATTTGTTGTGGAGAAATGGTGAAGGAGGAAAAGTGAATTTTCGTGAAAATTTCAAATAATGTACTCTGATAATCCGTGCACTGTAAACCACTGAACTGATTGGGCGCACGAAGTGCGTTGCAATAGAGAGATAGGGGCGTTAGTGTGCTTCGCAACGAAACTGTAAACAAGTAAAAACTAAAACAAATACGCATCGCCAAAAAGCAAGCCTTATGTAAGAAGCCTTTTTCCACCCCTCTTATAACGCTCACCACGTTAGTAGCGGTATTATTTACGCCATTCGTGTGGTTGCTGCTATATTCTTGTTTTTTACTTGAAAGTCACATGAAATCCAGCAATGCCTTGCCTTCCTTGGTCATGCGCTCCATGCCCCAAGGCGGGTCCCATATCAGCACGACTTCCACGGAAGTAACGCCTTCCACGGTTTTGGCGAAAGTTTTCGTGTTTTCAATTATCTCGTCCGCGGCGGGGCACATCGGAGATGTCATGGTCATTTCTATCCGCACGGCGCCGTTGTCTGATATTTCCATGTAATAGACGAGTCCCAAATCCACGATGTTTATGCCTATTTCCGGGTCAGTTACGCTTTTCAGGGCTTCCGTTATCTTTTCTTTGGACGGTATCATGATAAGACTCCGCGCAAATGCATAAAAAATGATTTATAATATGTTCTGCCCCAAATATTTCCGTGTATCCTGAACTCGTCGCCACGTTTCTCGTTGGCATTGTTGCAAGTTTCATCGGCGCGGCTTCGGGCGGGGGCGGCTTAATCTCTTTGCCGGCACTAATGTTTCTTGGGCTTCCGCCGCAAGTAGCCGTAGCCACGCACAAGGTTGGCGTGCTTGGGGTGATGACGAAGATACGGCGGTTTCATCGCGCAGGGCTTATAGATTACGGCGTGGTGATGCGCGCGGCGTTTTTTGCGCTGGTTGGCTCTTACGCCGGCTCGACGACATTTTTGGCGGTACCTAACGTCGCCGTGGAGAAGCTCGTGGGCGCAGCGCTGCTTGTCATGCTTCTCCTCACGATACGCAAAAAAGAGAGAATGAAGAGCGAAAAACCGCGCAAAATCATGCATTACGCAGGCTACATTGCTTTCTTTTTCGTCGGCTTTGCCAGCGCGTTCTTCGCCGGCATTTTTGCGATTTTCGCGACGTATGTTTTGCTGCACTTCTTCGGCAAGACTTTCCTTGAAAGCGCAGGCACGCGCTCGGTGATAGGGTTGGCAACGCTTTTCGTTTCCATAGCCGTTTTTGGCTCCAGTGGAATAATAAACTGGCCGTTCGGCGTTGCGCTGCTCGGTGGCAATGCGCTTGGCTCGCATCTGGGTGTGGAACATGCGCTAAAGAAAGGCGACGAATGGGCAAAGAAGATTTTTGTCGCAGTCGTAGGAATATCGTCAATAGCGCTTCTTATCAAGTGAGTTTTTCCAGGGAAAGCAGGAGGTTCCATGACTTTCCACCGTCGGCGGATTTCCATATTCGCCCCATGTCGCCGTTAAGATATACGACGTTCCTGTCGTTCGGGTCCCAGACGATATTCGACGCCCGGTGTTCGTTGCTTACTTCACCGGGCAATTTCCCTATGGCGTTCCATGTCTTGCCGCCATCGGAACTTTCAAAAATATCGTCGGGCTGGAAGTAGACACTAAAGCCGAGAAGCCGCATGCCTCCCGGGTCGTGTATATCGAAGCGGGCGAAATTAACCGGCGACTCTATCTCGTTGAAAGTCGCGCCCCCGTCCAAAGAATAAAGAGTCACCTCTTCGCCGCCCCTGTCCCCGGAAATGAATATATGTCCGAAATTACCGGAAGAAACGTCAATAACGCGGATTGCCATGCCGGACGTGGACTCCAGCTTTGACCACGTTCTGCCGCTGTCTTTCGTTTGCAGGATTCCCCATTGCTCGTCTGAAACTTTCTTTCCTATGTCCGTTCCCGTGCGCAGCGCTATCGTGCCCAGCAACAGGTGGTCGGGATTTGCAGGATTGATGAAAATACCGGCCGATCTCAGCTGCGATATCAGCCCGGTAGGCAGCTCGTTCCACGTCCCGCCGCCATCGGTGGTCTTGTAAACCACCCCTTTCGTCACGAAAATCACGTTCGGGTCCGCTTCGGCGTTGCTCTGGGGCAGGGCAGCCGTGTCCACATATACGATATCGGGATTGCGCGGGTCCGTGACGGCGCGCCCTGTATAGGCATTCATGTCTCCCTTGAAAAGCTGGTGCCAGCTTCCGCCGCCATCAGTGCTTTCATACAGGCCGCCCGTCTGGAACATCGGCTGTGATATCCTCCCGGGTGCCGAGCCGCCGGGAAGCAGAATTCTGGCGGGGTTCGCGGGGTCAACGTATGCGGAGAAATGCAGCCCGTAGCAGGGCATTTCCGGATTATCACGGCGGGGCCATGCTTTCAGCCCGCGTCCGGCAAGCCCCCACGTTTTCCCGCCATCGGAACTTTTGTACATGCCTTTGTATTCGACAGTCACGTACATCTCGCTCGAGTTTCGTGGATTGATGACGAATGATTGCTCGGTTCTGTAATTGTCAAACCCGTGCGACGGCTTGCAGTCAATCGGCATGGTGGGAATGATGTCGCCGTCTTCCTCCGCCCCTTCTTGTATATTTCCGGTTTCGTTAAAAGGCCGGATAAACGCGACGGAAAGAACGGCAATGACCACAATCGCCGCCGGCAAATAAAGCCTGCACTTCTTTTCCATGACTGTTATTATGCGGACGGGTAAATAAACGGAATATTTGTATATGGCGGAGGGTTCAGATTTATGTTTTTGTCACGGATTTATCAGAGGAGTGCAGTTTAATACCGCGACCTTTAGTATTTCACTCCTCCGGAAATGCGCATGGCCTCACGCCTGATGCTTCCATCGAAGAATTCTGCCCAAGAGAAATCCGGGAAAGTTCTGCGATTTGTCGCCATGTCCTTCGATGTCCATTCTGGTGGCTTCCGTCGCAATCCTGAACGCAGTTCGCCAGCAACTCTGAGCCAGACGCGTTACGCTATGGACATAATTCGGCACATCCTAAGAGATTCCAATTCGTCCCCCGTCTGGCTAGATCTCCGCGCCCTTCTGCGCTTCACAAATGACTGTTTTGACGGCTTCGGATTCGCCGAGGTACCTGGTGGGAGCGCCTCACTTTGCGGGTTGCGTTCCGCCTCGGGCTAGGCTGGCAGATTGATCGTTCCCAATCAGAGTTATAGTTTCCAAGACCAAAAAGCATTTCAACTGGCCGGATGATATTGCATATGTGAAGCAGTTCGCGTTGGCGGTGGGCAATACCCCGCCAACGATTGATGATGCTCGTCGTCTGGCCTATGCCCAAGCTCTTGAATTCTATCTAGAGCTGAAAATAGAAGGACGGCGTGATTTCTATAGTCCGGATTCAGAGGAAGGGAAGAGAGCTATTGACTTGATAGCTAAGGGCTTTCTTCCTCTGGTACTTGAGAAGTACAACATCAAGGACTCCCAATAGACCAGCAGGGATGAGTCTCAAAGATGAGCCCAAGGGAGACACTGTTGCTCGGGTTCTTGGCGGCTTCGAGTGGATTTGGAGCCATGCAGTTGGTCGCGATGGCTGCCTTTCTCACCCTCATCGAAAGCCTGCGTTCCACAGTGAGCGACGACATCCGAAGAAATATATTACCAAAAGTGAAATAAACTCATAAAAATTATATCATCGCAGATATAATATCCCATCAACCAGTCCGCCAAAAAGGCTTGAAAATGATTCGCCCATTGTGGATGTAAAAAATAACCATGCCGCCAGAGTAATTAAGGCGACATATATAGAAACTCTGAGTTTTAATTACCAATAAAAAATGTATATAAACCTTTTTCCGCCTTATGGCTTTGCCCCAGAGGCATACTTGGCAGCCATTTTTATTATGTTGTGCCTCCCGTAAGGCTTCCTTGTGACGATTCCCTTGATTTCAAGGGAGCGCAGCATCTTTGAAACCTTCGACTTGGAGAAGCCCGTTTCCGCCACCACATCCCGCTGAAGCGGTCTGTCCATCTTCATTATCGCGTCCAGCATGGCATTTTCGTCCTTCGTCAGCATCCTGCGGATGCCGGAAACGGGAATTTTTTTCGCCCCCGCCTCTTTCGCCGCCTTCGGACGCGAGCGTTTTCCATAGGCAACGGCAAGCGCAGCCGCAAGAACAGCGGCAAGGAAAATCCACGGGAAACCGGGCTCGGTGTAGACGGCTATCGCGGTGAACGACTCGCCTTTCTCCAGAGAGTCGCTCCATTCCAGCCGGATTCTTTTCCCGTCTGTGTGTATGCTTGCCACGGGGGAGATTACGGGCCCGCCTCCTTCAAAAGCTATAGACGCCCCCTGCGGCAGCGACACGCTTAGCGAGTATGACTGCACGCGCTCTTCGGCAGTGAACGTATTTCTGTAAAGCACGCCGCCCGATACGCCCTCCGGGTTTGGCCTCGTTTCGAAGGACAGCTCAAGCGAGTGCCTGCCTTCCGCGACGGGAGCCAGCGAAATGCGGTAGCCGCCGTCCGTCTTGCCAGTGGACGCTTCGTGCGGTGTTCCGTCCACTGAGGCGCGCACGTTTTCCGGCATCATGCCGGTGACAGTGCTTACGATTTCCTGCGGTCTTTCCGCAACGAGAACGGCGCGGATGACTACTTGCGCGTTCCCGTCCAGAATCACTTCGGTTCCGTGCTCCGTAAAGTAGAATGCATTCGTCACAGGCATTACCAGGAGAAGAATCCACAGCAGCATCATAAGAAAATCTGCTCCAGTGCTTAAATACGGTTAGTGTGCTCGTGACCGAATGACAATAATTACAACAAAGACTTTCTCTGGCTTTGTGTAGAAAGTAATGTATTTGCTCTGTTAAGTTAACTATTGGTGTAACAACTTCTTATACTCTTGTTCAATATCTGTTGTTTTCGCTAGATTGAACTCAGACCCGCCAAACTTTTTACGGGCTTCATCATAATCTTCCTGTTTGAAGTATCTATTATTACAAATAAGAAGAAAATCATAAACTTC
>JACQIE010000041.1 GCA_016198645.1 Candidatus Aenigmatarchaeota archaeon
ATTGTAACGCCCCTTTCTCTTTCTTCCTTTAAGCGGTCCATGACGAATGCAAATTCAAACGTTTCTTTTTTCAGCTCTTTAGCCTGCTCCTTGAGCTTGCGCATGGCGTCCTCGCGGACGTTTCCTGTATCGAATAGAATCCTTCCGACAAGCGTTGACTTTCCATGGTCAACGTGTCCTATCGTAACGAGATTCATGTGCGGTTTCTTGTCTGCCATCAAATCATACCTCCTAGTCATATATACATGTAAGCTGTATTTCAGCAGTTATTCCTACTACCAAATCTTTTTAACCGTATCGGCGGGCGCTTTGGCAGGTAAGCATGTTCATTTACAACCCGCACCTCGAAAGCCGCCACGGGAGAGAGACAAAGTCGGGTTAACGTGCACTAACTAAACGGTAAATTTCAAATCGGCTCAGCCGATTTGATTTTGGCGAAAACGCCAAAACAAGTACAACAAAGACTTTCCACAGAAAGTCTTTGGGTATACGAGGAACTTTGAATTCCTCGTAATACAACAAAGACTTTCACTACTTGGGTATACGAGGAACTTTGAATTCCTCGCAATAAAATCGAAAACGAATTCATCTGCCAAACTCATCTATTTCCCATGTATCTTTTTTCCCAGTCTTCAAAGCTTCCCTTATCCACGAAAACGCGGGTACGCCGCGCCTCTTCGGGCTTTCTGAAAAAGGCGAAGCCTACGACTGCGCCGAACAGCAGCCCGCCGATGTGCGCTGCGTTGGCTATGCCGTCAGACGAGAAAAAACCCACCGTATCCAGCGCGAGCCATACGAAGGCGGCAGCTATCATGGGCATGGGGACGCCCATCACGAATACGATGAGCTTCGGCCTTATCGATGCCAGCGCTCCCATCACGCCGTAGACGGCTCCGGATGCGCCGAGAGCCGCGGCGTAAAAAGGGACAGCGACGATGCCGGAAACTATGCCGGCGATAAAATAGAAAGGAATGTAGAACCGGCCAAGCTCGCGCTCAAGGATGGAGCCGAACAAAAAGAGAGCAAACATGTTGTAGCCGATGTGCGTCACGTCGCCGTGAAGGAACATGGACGTTACAAGGCGCCATGGTTCGACGAAGACGAGAGACGAGTCGAGAAGGAACGCTTCAGTGAACCCGGACACTATCATCTGCGCGGCAAACACAACGGCGGTCACGGCTACGAGAGCGAGCGTCTGCCTCACGGGAACTCCTCCGATTTGGGCGTGGCTGCATAGCAGCGGTCGCTATACTCGCAAAAGCGGCACATCCACCGCGTTTTCTCGCTCTTTCGCGCCTCGGCTATAGGCAGCACGTCTTCAGTAAGGCAGCGATGAAGAGCCTTAAACCGTGCGATAACCTGCTCGGCTTTTTTGGCGTCATACGAAGCCGGGAACCATTTCGTCTGGAGCGTGCCTTTGTCCACGTAAAGCACGACGCCATCGTGCACGTTGAGTATGTGCATGTATAGTTGGAGCTGTGCAACGTGCGGCGGCGAGGCTTCGCTGACGTAAGCAATGCTCTTTGTCGATTTCACTTCAACGAGCAGTTGCGAGCCGTCTGCTTTCAGCAGAATCAGGTCGTCTATCCTGCCGGATATCGTGAAATCATCCACTTCATGCCGGAACGGGAACTCTTCCTTCAGCAGCTCTATATGCGGGTTCTTGTCGCTCTTGAACACCTTTGCGATGAATTCGTGTATGATGTTGCCCATCTCAAAGACTTTCATCTGTTCCGGTTCGGTTTCAATGGGAAATTTATAGGAATACCAGACTTTGCGCAGGCAGGAGCCGATTTCACTGGGATAATATCGCCCTGTCTCTTTCTGCTTTTTCTCCTTTTTCAAGTACGCATCCACCATCGCGTTAAAATCGGGGGGGTTCATGAGTTAGATTTAAGCGGGAACACATAAATATCCTCATGGGCGCGTCTTTTTTCAAGGACAGGCATATTGTCGCGCTTGCTGCCGGAATGACGGTATATTTTATTGTCATGTCGGGCGTGTCCGTTTATTATTCCGGCCACTTCCTAAATGCAAATTTTGATTATCCGTTTGCCGACCAAGCCGCGTGGCTCATCGCGAACGGCAAAGAACCTTTCTCCACTGTGCGGGGTATAAACATATTCGGAGACCACATGTATTTTATCTACGCGCTGCTCGCGCCGCTTTACTGGCTCTGGAGCGACCCGCGCGTGCTTCTGTTGTTCCAGAGTTTTGCGCTGGCAACCGCAGCGCTTCCTCTGTATCTTATGGCAAAGGAGAAGCTGGGCAAGAGCCCGGCGCTCGTCGTGTCCCTTTCATTTCTCCTTTATCCGGCACTGCAGTTCCTCAATCTTGATAACTTCCATCCTGTCAGCCTCGGCGTGCCCATATTCCTGTGGGCGTTCTATTTTCTGGAAAAACGAAGATATGCGATGCTCTTTTATTGCGCGTTTCTTGCGCTAATCACGCGGGAAGAGTATGCGCTGACAGTTTTCGCGCTTGGCGTGTATACAGCATGGAGACACGACAGAAAAACCGGAATCGCGTTATGCGCGTTTGCAGCGGCATGGGTGCTCGCAATGATTTTTATTATATTTCCGTTCTATGGCGGAGGCGGATACGTGCAATCTGAGCGGTTAGGGCTGCAGGAATACGGTGCGACGTTGCCCGAAATAGCGGCGAATATGGCGCTTAATCCCGCCAGCGTAGCAACGCGCGTTATGGCGGAGGATCGCGTGAAATATCTTGCAGATCTCCTGCTGCCCACGGGATTATTGTCGTTGCTGAGCCCAACGTTCTTGTTGGCGCTTCCCGGGTTGATACTCAATCTTGTCATAGGATGGCCTTATGCGCGCATGATAACATATCATCATAGCACCGCTATTATTCCGTTTGTCTTCATTTCCATCGTCTATTCCCTCGAAAAACTCAAGAAACGCCAGAGAATAATACAGGGCGGACGTCCATTATTCGCGTATGCTGTGATTCTCCTTGCTGTTTCCTCGGTGGCAGGCAACGTCTTCATCGGGCCCGATGCAACCAAGATAACAAACTATGCAGGGATTGCGCAGATGCTTGCCGGTCAGGAGACTTACGGGGAATACAAGACCGCTGCGCATAACGCGTTAAAGATGATACCGGACGACGCGTCGGTTTCCGCAAGCGACCGGCTCCTTATCGGAGTTTCCCAAAGAGCGCGCGCATATCTTTTCCCGAATCCCTTTTACAAGCTTTATTGGGGCAACATTGCAGGAAAGCCGGAACCGACTGTAACTCTGCCGGATTATGTTCTGTTGGACGATGCCGCTCTTAGAAACCAAGGCGTGATGCAGGGTTTCGTCAATGCCGGCGCCTATACGAACGTTTACAGTGAAAGCGGCGTGACGCTTTTCGCGCGTTCACGGGGCGCGTAGTTTTATCCGCATCAATCCCGCCATCATCCGTAACACGTCATACGTTTTCATCGTGGTTTCCCGCGTCTCGCTTATCTCTACAGGATACTCAAAAATTCTCGCGCCCCTCTTCTTCATCGCGTAAAGCAGCTCCACGTCAAACTCAAAGCCGCGCGACACGAAACTATCCGGGAGAAAACGCCGCATGAATACTTTCATGCCCGCCTGCGTGTCTTCCACGCCCAGCGAAAAAAGCGCGTTGGCGAGGAAATTCCACACCCTTCCGTACAGTTTCCGGGCGAAGCTTTCCTTCACTTCCGAAAAATGCTTCCCCTTCCACTTGGATGCAATGACGCAGTTGTAATCACTTAATGCGGAAATCATTTTTTTCAGGTCGCGGGCATCAAAGGACATGTCCGCGTCCACGAATGCCACGATGTCGCCGCTGGTATTCTTAATGCCTTCCGTTATAGCGCCTCCTTTGCCGAGCTTTTTCGGGAAAGAAAGAATTTTCACGCCTTTAGGCACTGCGGCTTCCGTCCCGTCACTGCAGCCGTTGCAGACGACGATTATTTCCGTCTTCGGCAGCTCTTTACGGACGCTTTCTATTCGTTTCCTTATCGTAGAAGCGGCATTGTATGCAGGGATAATGACGGAGAGGCTCATCTGCTTATTTGCAGAGAACGCATAAATTCCCTTGCCTTGCGGATAAACGCTTTCGCGCGCACGCTTTCCGCGGCTATCCATAATATTCCCGCTACGCTTAAGAGTTGCCCCGACAAATCCGCCCACGTCGTGCCGTAACGAATCACGACGCGCTCGCTGCGCGGGACGACTGCCATGAAGGAAGGCGACGCAGCGTATATATCCGCGTCCGAAGACTGCCAGTTCGGGAAATACGATATTTTCACGAGATGCGGCACGCCGATGCAGGACGTCGTAAAGCCTATCTCCCCGTTCGTTATAGTTTCATTAACGTCGCATTTTTTCGCGGGCACTTTTTTCATTCCGTTTAGCGAGCGTATTTTTTGCAACCCCAAATCTTTATCGGTGTAAATTATCGGCAACTTTTCGCCTGCACGCATCCAATCTACGGACAACTCTTTCCAGTTGCTGCCCGGGTAAATCACGGGCTCGTATTCCGGAACGGACACGTAGTTGCCCGCGCCTTTGAATTCGTATATCGAGAGCTTCTCTGTATTTTTGAGGAGAGTGAAGTTTGCATTCGCGCCAAGTTCGCCTTTCAGTTCATCTGTAGTAGCCACTATATAGCGGATATTGAACAGGCTGATATGCGGCATTGCGCGGGTGACGTTGAAAGCCGCGCAGCGCAGCCCGACTATCGGGCACGTTTGCTGCACGGACAGCTCGGACTGGAGGAAGAAGTGGTAAGGCGACGACAGGGCGGATTCTATTAACAACCCTTCCATACCGGGTTTGTTCGTGAAATACGGTATGTCTTCCAGCGCCCGCGGCGTGCCGAACCATGCATTGTGCTTTTCGCTGTACTCGTGGAAGACGCGGCCTTCGGGCAACGAAGAGAGAAATGCGTTCGTTTCGTTGAACGTTTTCCATTCAGGCTTGCCTTCAAAGCCGGTATAGTTCCACCTTATCCAGTCGTCTATGTAACCCACGCTATAATGGACGTAGGCGAAGGAAAAAATTATGGCGATTGCCACTATGAGCCATTTCTTTGCGGTGTTGGCGGGCACAAGACAGGATGCGCCGTAGGCTGCAACGAGCACGGAAAACAGGTAATAAAACGGCAGGAACCTTGTGTTCCATATATGACCTTCCGGCAGGAAAAGATAAAGGGCAAGCGAAACAATCGCGGAAAATGTGAGATAGATTATTGCGCCTTCTTTTCGCTTCCACGCCAACGCCGCGCCCAAGCCTGCCAGCAGCAGGAACGGCATGAGATAGTTTGGATAGACGAGAGAGTAATCGTTGATGCGGGAATAGTTTGACGCGATGGAGTAACTGAAGTTAGCCAGCAGCGGCACCGCCCAGAATCCGGCGAGCGAGAACGCGAGCAAATATGTTTTGGCGAGGGATGTTATAGCAGGCATTTTATCGCGCAGAAGGAAAAACGAGGACGTCGCCACGGCGGCTATGACGGGTATCAGATGCAGCAAACTTGTAACCGCCAAAAGGGCAGCCGTACCAGCAAAGCGGTTCTTCTTTATTCCGTCGTAAAGCCATGCCATGAAAAGGAGCATGAACGGCAGGGCAAGGGAAAAGGAAAACTCGCCGGCAAGCGTGGACGGGATGTTGCCGCCGTACATGGAATTGTTCTCATTGAAAAGGAACGGGAGAGTGAAAAGCGCCGCCAGCAGGGGAACAGGAAACGCCAGCCCCATTTTTTTCATCGAAACGTATGCGGCAAACGGCAGAAGAAACGTGCCTGCGACAGTTATTATTTTGAACGCCACTTGCAGAGGCACAAGCACGCTTATTGCCGCCATTGCGGCATATGCCAGCGGGAAATAAAACGTGAACATCGGGAAGCCCGCGTACCAGTCGGGGCTCCAGCCGCTGAGCCTGAAGTGCGGCAGCAGATATTCTTTCATATACTTTGCCAGATAGTTGTGCGAGCCCATGTCTCCGCCTGACGCAGTCGTGCCGGACAGGATGAAATTCGGAGTAAAGTATGACGAAAGAAAAATAAATATGGCTACCAATATCAGCGCATCAACCAGATACTCCTTACGCAACGAAGACATAATATCCCACAATGCCGCCTATAAGCGAGCCCGCGACAACGTCAATAAGATGATGGCGCCGCAGAAGGATGCGCGTTACGCAGACGGCGGTGGCGAGAGCCGCGCCGAACAGCGGCATTGAGCTATAAAACAGCGCAACGTAGAGCAGCCACGCCCTCACAGCGTGAACGCTCGGAAACGACGAGCTTTCGAGGCGTTCCGCCAACGTGGCAAAGCGCCTTTTCGCCACGTCCGGGCGGGCTTTAAAATAAACGAGCTTTATCGAATACACAACGACGAAAAGGAGAGCCAGCGCATAAGCCAATTTCCATGCCGCTGCCGCGTTCGTCATTGAGTGATAAAGCACGACCACAGCGTAAAAAGGAAGCCCGCCGAGCGCGCTCACGTCCGCGACCGTGTTTTTCCAGAGCGTCTCCAGCGCGAAGCGCACGTTTTCCATTTTTCCTAATGGCAACAATACTTTTTATATGGGGCAGCCCAATAGGATTTATGCGGTTTGCTGCGCTGGCTATAATATTTCTCGTGTTCTTCGTTGCTTACTCATTCAGCGACGTGCCGGCGGCGTGGAAGCAGTGCACGCCTATTGGAATGAAGACGTCCGGGGATACGAGCCCGCCGAATCAGATTTGCTGCGTTGCGCCCGGCGGAGCGCAGAAATGGGTAACCAGTTCCAGCGGCTGCATATACGACTTTACGGTCAATATGCTGCCGCCTGTTCCCGCTACGCCGAAGCCCAGCGACGCGATAACGTTCAAAGCGGAGGCGAAAAGCTCACAGGGGCTGAAAAGCATCCGTATACAGCTCGATGAGAGCTTCAATGCACTGGACGGGTTTGTTGAAGACCGGTATTTTCTTAATAACGCATGCAACGGAGCTACGACTTGCACGCTCACCGGCACCGTGCCGGCGAAGACATACGCGGACAAGCAGGTCATAAAATACAGGGCAAAAGCGGTGGACAATTTCGGAGGCGCGTCCAGCAGCACGCTCGACCTTCTGATAAGCCAGACCACGGCCAACACGCCCCCGAAAATAGAATTTTTAGCTGACCCAGTTGCGGCGTGGTACGACAACAACTTCGCCGTGACGATAACATATTCCGATGCCGACACGCAGCCCGGACAGCAGCTTGAGTCGTGCTCCTACGAGATCGTGGATGGTGGCATCGGCAAGGGCGTGACGATGGTTGCATGTTCCGGCAACTCCCAAAGCACGAGTGTCATAGTGAGTGTGGGAACAGGAAACCTGTGCGCGGCGCAGGGCGCGGACAAGTGCATCGTCAAGGCTTCTGCG
>JACQIE010000039.1 GCA_016198645.1 Candidatus Aenigmatarchaeota archaeon
AGCAACATCCATACGAAGCTTATCCGCGACGTGCAGAAGCCTTACAACGACTTCAGCAAAGAGTTCTTTTCGCAGTGCGCCGCCAATGAAAAGCGCTACGATTCCTACATGAAGGGATGTGAAGACTACTTGAAGAGCGTTCTTGACAAAATAAAGGCACTTGGTATGACCAAGGACACGGCCATCGTAGTCGTATCCGACCATGGCGTCAGCTTCGGCGAAAAAGAAGGCGAGCGCATGTACGGTTCGTTTACCTTTGACTACACGCTCAAGACGTTCTGTATAATAAAAGCGCCGGGCTTGGCGCCCCGCGAAGCGGCGTGGCAAGCGAGTTCCGTCGACGTCCTTCCTACTATTCTTGACGTATTCAACGTGAAGCGCGACGAAAAGCGCGAAAACCCTGACGGCTCGTCACTGCTCACATTAAAGAAAGACCGCATGGTCTTCTCGGAAACCGGCGGACTGGGCGGCCCATGGCCCTCCCAAAAGGCGCATAACGTCTTCTGCGCGCGGCTGCCGGACGCCAAAGCAGTGTATTACAAAACGCCGGACAAATGGGAATTTTATAATCTGAAAAATGACCCGAAGGAAAGGAATCCCCGCAATCAACCCAGCAACGAGCCGGAGAAAAGCCTCATGCAATCCGTGAAGGAACGGTATCGCGTTTAACGTGAAAATCTCATAAACATCTCGCATGCCTTTCACGTGTAGCACGGACATCCTAATATTTCTAAATACCCATATCCGATGCTATAGATGGCTTTTTAAGAATTTGTGGAATCGTCTTCTGATGAAGATTGTAACCAAACAGGAAGGCGCGCAAACCCTCGTAAGGCCGTATACGCCGCCTCTTGCGCCTGGCGGATTGCTGATAGTAACGGGAGAACCGGCCGATGATTTGTTGCAGCACGACCGTGGAAAGTATAGAGCCTCCATTTATTTGCCGGACTGGACGGAAATAATACAGGCGATTCCTCGCGGGCACGAGATAAACAAATATGGCATGACAAAAACTTTTCCTATTACTAGTTATCACGCGCAGGCTCTGCGGAAAGGCGACGCGAATGATGCCTTACCTCTTTCCGTATCAGGGCTTGTTTTTACGGACGCAGGTCTCATTTTCGGGGTGCGGGCAGGGAACGTAGGCAACGGAACCGCGTCTGTCCCGGCCGGCCACGTGTCAAGAAGCGTACTGGAAGCGTTCTACCGTGAACTCGAAGAGGAGTTGGGTGTCGGCAAGCCTGCCAAAGCCCTTATCATAGGCGACCAGAAGAATAGAATGACGAACGGCATAAACATCGTGTACGCCGCAGAAACGGGAGAACCCTTCAGATATATACAGAAGCGCCATGCAGAGGCTTACCGTGTGTACGCAGAAGTGAAAGCGCGATGCGCAGGCTTGCCGGATAACGAACGGATGGCGCGAGAAGAAATCGCCGGGAGAGGTTATCCGCCGGACGCATGGGAGCATTCTGTGCTATTCACAGTTGACCCGCGAGACGTAAAGAATGCCTTGAGAACGAACTCTCTCCCGGTAGGCGGCAAAAGATACATGCTGAATGGAATAGCACGAGGCGCGATGATTCTGCACGAGATGCATCAACTGTATCAACCAATCAAATAAGCAATTAAACCCTTTCTTCCATAATTCTCGTATGAAAGTCATCGTAATCGGCATAGACGGCGGCACGTGGCCGTCGTTTGACCGCTTCTCCGGTTCAATGCCTTTTTTGGCATCGCTAAAGCACGGCTCGCTGGAAACCACGATACCGACGGGTTCCGCCGCGGCATGGACATCATTTTCCACCGGAAAAAATCCTGGAAAGCACGGCATCGTTTCCTGGGAAACAAAGCCGTTTTCCGGTAAGATAGCCACGTCCCGTGACATAGCAGCCCGCGAGCTATGGGACATGCTTTCCGTGCGTGTCGGCGTCATGTGTCCGCCCATATCTTTCCCCCCAAAAGAAGTAAACGGCTTTTACATCTCCGGCATCGGCCGCCCTTCCACTGCAGAAGAGTTCACATACCCGCCGGAAGAAGCGGAGAACGCGCGGCACTACATCGAAGACCTGAACACGCTTGAGAGCGTCCAGAGCGGGAAAGCGTTTGAAGCACGGGAGAAAATAAAACAAATGACGGAAAACAAAGTCTCATTGTTCCTTGAACTCACGAAAAAATACAAGACTGACTTCTCTTACATCCTCATGGACGAAAACGACCGCTTCCAGCATTTCTTCTGGAAAGACGAAAGCGCGCTTATGGACTATTATTCGCTGCTGGATGCGCAAGTGAAGCGAATATGCGACGAAAACCGTGACGCTAACGTCTTCGTGTTATCAGACCACTCTTTCCACGACGCGCCGACGAAACACTTTCACATAAACACGTGGCTAGCCAACACTGGTTACATAAAACTCACGCTGTTTGACAGGATAAAGATTCTTCTCTACCCCATAGGCAGAGCACTACTCGGACGATTTATCCACGACGAGCCGCCGGCATGGATGAAACGCTTCATCCCTCATCAGGAAACCATAATAAAGAACATTCAGGAGAAACCGGACTTCATAGGCTTTAACAACTTCAGCCTTTTCGTTAAGAACAAGGATAAGGTGGGAGAAATCGTTTCTAAATTGAAGGACGTCAAAGACGGCGACCGCCCTATTTTCACCGGCGTATGGCAAAAGAGCGAAGTGTATTCTGGCCCGCTTAACGAGAACATGCCGGACATAGTCTTCATGATGGACAGCGATTACGCGATAAACACGGATTTCTCGCCGTTCTTGCTTTCGCACGTGAAGAAAACTCCGTGGCAGGGCTATCACACGTTCGCGCCGGACGCGATTATAACCGCATTCGGCCCTGACATAAAAGAAAGCCCGGCGAAGGCGCGCATCATCGACATCACGCCGACGATACTCCACATGTTCAACGCCGCCGTGCCCGAAGACTGTGACGGGCGCGTGATGACGGAAATTTTAAAAGATACCCGTGAAGTCAAGCGCTCAAAATCGTCCGCGACCGTGAACGCAGCCGCACGTGAAGCGGAAGACGAGCTTGTCAAAAAGAAACTCAGGGACTTGGGGTATATGTAATTATACAATACATCGTCTCATCCCTTCCTCATAATTTACAGTCGCCGCCCATCCCAGCTTCCTTATTTTCGTTGCGTCCAGAAGCTCTTCTTCGTTCTCTTCCCGTATTCTGAGGCTCTTCACTTCCACGTTCTTATTTAGTATTTTACCGGCCATCATCGCCAGCTCACGTAATGAGATAGACGAACCGTAGCTCACGTTGTACACGTCGCGTTGAGGCATTTTCTTCCTGAGAATGAAATAGTATAACTGCAGCAGGTCGTCCACATGGATAAAGTCCCGCTTCACGTCTGCGTTACGAAGCATCACTACGCTTGACGTTTTCACGTGGTTTATTATCGTCGGAACAAGAAACTCCTGTTTCATGCCCCTGCCGTAAAGATAAGTCTGGCGCAATATGACTGTTTGTTTTCCTTCCATGCCGCGCAATGCTTTCTCTGCTTCTATCTTGGAACGACCGTAAGGCGACGTTGCGTTCAGCGGATACGTTTCAGGCGTCGGCACAGCGTCTACTTTGCCGTAAACCTTGCCTGAACTGGAAAATATAATTTTCTGCGCGTCACTGCGCGCGAAAGCGTCCGCGACGCTCGCGGTGCCAAGCACGTTCACATCCCACGTTTCCTCAGCATCGCTGTTTTTCAGTAACGCGGCGAGGTGAAACACGTCCGTAACGCCTTCTTCTTTCATGACAGAAGAAACGAACGCCCTGTCACGCACGTCGCCGACATGCACGGGAAACGAAGCATCCGTCTTTTGCCGCGCAATTCCGACGACTTCGCACTTGCCTTTGAGAAAGGAAGCAAGCCTTGAGCCTATATAACCGTTGCATCCAGTTATCAGAACTTTGTGCATGTCATTTACCCATTATAGATATTCTCACGGCGGCTTTGAACGTCCGCGGTATCGCTTTCATGAGCTTGTTCTTGCTGACGCCGGACACGCGCTCGCGGTAGTGCGTGGGTATTTCCGTTATCTTCGCATAGCCTGCGTTCTTCGCCTTGAGTATGAACTCCATTAGCAGCGGGTTTCCGTCCTTTTCAACACAGTTTATTTTGTCAGCGATTTCACGGCGAAAACCGCGATACGCGATGGTAAAGTCGCTTATCTGTATACCACTTATAATTGATATGAATACGTTGCCGAGCCTGCTTATCGCTTTGTTCGCCAAAGATTTGTTCGTGCTCGCGCCCTTCGCATAACGCGACGCGACCACGATGTCCCAGCCTTCGCTTATTTTTTTCGCGATTTTAGGTATGTCTTCCGCATCGCACGAGTTGTCGGCTTCCATCGCTATCACGACATCGCCCTTCGCGCTTTTATATCCGAACCAGTGCGCAGCGCCTGCGCCGTCGCGCACGTGACGAACGAGCGTGCGTATGTTGCCGTATTTCTTGTTCAGGTCGCGCGTTATCTGTGCCGTCCTGTCCTCGCTGTCGTCATCAACGATTATCAGTTCCGCTTTCAGGTTATTTTTCCTAAGAACCTGCTCTATGTCGCCAACGAGCTTCGTTATGTTTCCCGCCTCGTTGAGCGTGGGCAGCACGATGCTAATCATGTCAAACCCTCTCGCGCCAGTAGTTAAGCAAATCTTTCAGCGTCTGCTCGAAGGGAATTTCCGGCTTCCAGCCAGTGGCTTTGAAGAATTTCGTGTTGTCCGGTATCTGCAGCGTCACGTCGCTCGGCCTTATCAGCGCAGGGTCCTGTTTCGCCGCGATGTCGTCATGCCCGGATATTTTTAAAAGTTTGTCGAGCATCTCCCGTATCGTCATCGTTTCCGTCCCGCCGATGTTGTAAACCTCGCCGGGCTTGCACTTCTCTGTTAGCAGCCAGTACGCACGGACTGCGTCACGCACATCGGCAAACGTGCGGACGGAATCAAGATTTCCGGCGCGAATCGTCCTCTCTTTCTTCACGCCTTTCTCGATTTCGGCTATTTGTTTCGCAAAGGAAGAGGCGACAAAAACGTCCCCCCGCCTCGGTCCGGTGTGGCTGAACATTCGTGTTATGAGCGTCTTCATACCGTAAGAAATGAAATACTGCTGCCCAAGGAAGTCTTCTCCCGCCTTGCTTATCCCGTAAGGCGAGGCTGGCCTGAGTGGATTCGTTTCCTTTATCGGCACCTCGTCCGGTCTGACTTGCCCGTAAACTTCCGACGAAGAGCATATGTGAATGAGCGGGTTCTGCTTGTTGAGCCTTATAGCTTCCAGCAGGTTCGCGGTGCCTATGATGTTCACATGCAGCGTATCTGCGGGCAGTCGGAAGCTCGCCGGCACGTAAGACTGCGCCGCAAGATGATAAATCACGTCCGGCTTCACTTCGCTTATCGCGCGGTTAACGGAAGAGAAGTCCCTCAGCTCGCATTCCACAAAGTTTATGTCGTTCTTTATGTGCTCCACATTGTCCATAGGGCTGCGCCATCTTTTGCTTCCGTATACTTCAACGTTCTTTTTAAGCAGCAGTTCCGCCATATGGCTTCCCACGAAGCCCGTAACCCCGGTTATAAGCGCCCTCATAACAACACCTAATAAGTCAAGGTTTTTAAGCTATAGCATCGGAGGGCTTTGCAATTAAAGTAAGGGTATTGGCCGCTTCTGCGCCAATACCC
>JACQIE010000045.1 GCA_016198645.1 Candidatus Aenigmatarchaeota archaeon
AATTATTTTTCAGCGCTGTTCGGCGGTAGCGCAATGTTAACGGCGGCTCTTCTCATAGCAGGGCTTTCGGCATTAAGCTACGTCGGCATAAAGGAATCCATACGTGTCAGTGCAATTTCCGCGCTGATAGAAATGGGCGGGCTTCTGATAGTCATAGCCGTATGCGCGCCTTACATTGGCAACCCGGCTGTTCAGTACTTTGAAGCGCCCGGCATACTCTCCATTTTCTCCGCTACGGCGTTGATATTCTTCGCCTACATCGGCTTTGAAGGGTTGGCGAACATGACAGAAGACACGAGGAACGCTTCCAAGGTCATGCCGAAAGCGCTTCTGCTGTCCATACTGATAACCACGGTTCTTTACGTGCTCGTTTCAATAGCCGCCGTTTCCGTAGCCGGTTCGGGCGTTCTTGCCTCGTCCGGCGCGCCTCTCGCAACTGTCACGGAGCTGGCGCTGCCCGGCAGCTCGTGGCTGCTTTCAGTGATAGCCCTCATAGCCACGGGCAGCACGGTTCTGGCTTTGCTGATAATAGGTTCGCGCATGTTCTATGGCATGGCGCGCAACCACTCCATGCCCGCTGTTCTCGGAAAAACAGGAAAGAGGAAGACGCCATATGTTGCAATAGCTGCAGTGATGGTGCTGTCCATAATACCGCTGCTCTTCGGCGGATTAGGAACGTTAGCGTTGCTGACGGACATGGGAATATTCATCGTGTATTTCTTCGTCAACGCGTCCTTGATAACGCTGCGCTACAAAATGCCCCGCGCAAAACGCAGCTTCCGTTCCCCGATAAACATAGGCAGGTTCCCTGTCCTTGCGTTTTTGGGCATAACTACGTCGCTGCTCATGCTGCTGCACTTTGACGCTGTCGTGATATACTACCAGCTTGTCGCGGTTCTGGCGGGATTTGTCGTTTACGTCGCGTTCCGAAAAGCAAGGAACATGGACAAGGAGCGCTATGCACGATTCTTCAGAAAGCCTATAATATTAATGAGAAGCATCGTGAAGAGCGGGACGCGGTATTTCAACGAGCCTCTCATTTGAGCAATAACTGAACAGCTCGATTTATCGTTGTCTTGACTGTATGGTGATTGGCGGGTTGGGCGCCGGTTTGGGCGTGGGCGTGCCTATTTTTTCGCCGGGCTTTATTGCCTTAGCAATAATCCATCCGTGGACCGGCGTCCATATCCTTCCATACTCCCTGTCGAGTAAAGCGCTAAAAGCGAGGTTCCCGGAAGAAGAATAAACGGAGATTTTCCACGTAGAGCCAGATATTTTGCCCGGCATTTCAGTGGAAACCGCTGCCACGCACCAGGTAGTCTTGTCATCCGACTTGCATATTCTAAAGCCGTAATCAAAAACGGCGTCCGGAGTCCTCGCATTCGCGTTTTTTATTTGAAGTAAATTCGCATCAAACGTGTAGCTGCTGCCGTCCTTAAGAATCGTGGAATAATGCCGCGAATCGAGTATCTGTTTCGGTGGAAGGGGCGCAGGAGACGGTGTGGGGCTCGTGATTGGTTCTGCCGGCGCAGTGCCTGGCATGCCGGGAGCACCGGGAACAGCAGGAATGCTTCCGCCGCTGCCCCCGCCGGGCGAAGCGGGCGCTTCGCCAGTTGCCATGGAAACAAACGGAATCGCAGACAGCGCGACGAATAGCGATAAGAGTGTGGCAAGAATCCTCGTGTGTATCATATACCATCTGTCTGCGTAAAGTATTAAAACGCCGTAGTTGCGCTGGCACCAAAAAGCCCCGGGCGAGAATTGAACTCGCGACCTTTACCTTACCAAGGTAACGCTCTACCGACTGAGCTACCGAGGCGCAAAGTAGACTTGGAACTGAATGCTTTAATCCGTTCGCGGACATCCAATAATGATATGGCAGATAATATGGGATGCGACGCATCGAAACTGTCAGACGCACGACTGGGCAATCGACTTTTTGCCAACGGCAAAAAGGGGATATTATGATAAAATATTTTCCCTCTCCCGCGATTAAAGTCCGCATTGAGGAGATAGCGGCTAAGCTCGGAATAAAGCACGATTTGTCACGGGTTGCGTGCGTGGAAAGCAAAGGCTCGGCCAGCAGGCGCACGCTCGCGAGGTGCCATGCGCTTCCGCGGATTATGCAAGCTGCTTTGGGCGTAAAAGCCCATTACGTCATAGAGGTCATAAGCGAGCAGTTCTTTTCCCTAAGCAGGGAGGAGCAGGACAAGACGCTGATACACGAGCTGATGCACATCCCGAAGGCGTTCGGCGGCGGCTTCCGGCACCATGATTACGTGTGCAGGAAGAATGTTGAGAGCCTGTATAAAAGCTATGCCAGCGCGGTGATATAAGTGGATTTCGTGAGCCTGTTTTTTAATCTGGACGAATATCTGCTTTCGGCGGTCGGTGAGTACGGAACGTGGATATACGCAATCCTGTTCGCGACTATATTCCTTGAAACCGGGCTCGTGGTCGCGCCCTTCCTGCCGGGCGACAGCCTGATATTTCTCGCAGGCGCGCTGGCGGGCGCTGGAGCCTTGAATCCCGTTTTATTGTTTGCAGTGATGAGCGTCGCAGCGATAGCCGGCGATTCCGTGAATTATTACATCGGGCGGCATGCTGCGGGAAAAATGCCGTACGTCAAGAAAGAACATATTGACGCAACACGCGCATTCTACGAGAAGCACGGCGGAAAGACCATCGTGCTGGCGCGCTTCCTTCCCGTGATACGCACGTTCGCTCCGTTCGTCGCCGGCATGGCGGGAATGAAATACCGAGACTTTGCGTTTTACAACATCACAGGAGCGCTGCTCTGGGTTTCGTCGTTCCTTGCGCTCGGCTACTTCTTCGGCAACGTGCCCATCGTGAAGGAGAATATAGAAACTGTGATAGTCGCGATAATCGCGCTATCAGTCCTGCCTGCAATCGCAGGATTCTTGAGAAGCACGCATAAGCGGTGAAATGAAAGCTCAGGCTTTGCAATTAAAGTAAGGGTATTGGCCGCTTCTGCGCCAATACCCTGACCCGTTTGTGGGCATGAAACTGTTTGAAGCGCTTCGCGCTTCGGTCAGCAGATGCCCACGAC
>JACQIE010000046.1 GCA_016198645.1 Candidatus Aenigmatarchaeota archaeon
CATCGTGATGATACTCACTCGTCGGGCAAGTGCGAAGAAAAGGTTTTCCGTTCCACTCAAACTGCACGAACTTTAATGCATCCTTCGTCGGCAGCGCGTTCAGCGTCGGGATGCCCATAAATCATTCTTTCCTCTTCCACTTCTCCGCCATTTCTATGCGCTCGCGCGCGGGCGGGTGGTCAAAGAACATGAGCTTCATCCACTTTGGCGGGTTGTCGTCAATGAGCGCCATGTCGCAAAGCTTCTTCTCCGTCGATATCTGCGCCTCCGGCGCCCTTACGTGCTCCAGTGAAAAGAAGTCGGCAGCCGCTTCGCGCCTGCGGGAATACGCAGCCATGACGGGCATGACGGCGAAGTCTATGAGCATGTAGAAAAGCGCGATAAGCGGCAGCGATGCCGGCGAATACGCGTTTATGTTCAGCGCAGGCGCGGCGATGCCAAGCGCGGCGCTTATTGCGTAGAGAATCGGGAATATCATCGCGATGCCTATTATTATGTCCTTGTGGACGTCCTTGTTGACGTAATGCCCGACCTCATGCGCTATGACGGTGTTTATCTCTTTTTGCGTGAAATTCCTAACGAGCGTGTCAAAGAGCACAATCCGTTTCATCCTTCCAAAGCCCGTGAAAAGCGCATTAGCCTTTACGGAGCGGCTGCTCTCGTTCGCAACCAGCACGTTGCTTATGCCGCCGACGCCCAGCTTCCTGCACATACGCAGTATGCTCTGCCTGTGCGCACGGTTAGTGTATGGCTTCAGCTTGTAAAAAATCGGCAGTATCAGTATAGGCGACACATAATCGATAAGCAGCGAAACCGTCGCATAAGCAGCGCCTGCTATCAGCCACCAGTTCTGGAAAGTCATGAAATAGTAAAGCGCCGCGACCGTCGGAACGAAGAATACATAAGACAGTGCCTTGGATTTGGCGTAGTCTTTTATCCAGCCGGTAACGTCTTGAGTCGAAAGCCTGTGCTTATGCTCGTATATGAACGAAGAGTAAAAGCTGACGGGCAGTTGGGCGATAGATAGCAGTGTATAAAACACCGCCGCGTAGAGCGGAACGGAAGGCAGCACTGTGTACAAAGCTGTTCCGAAACCACTCAGTGCCAGCGCCGCAAAGAACAGCGCAGGCACGGCCATCCCGTTCACGAAGGCGTGTGTCATCTTCTCCCGCGTATAAGAGCGGGCTATGGCCCGCTTTTTCCTGTCGTAAACGTAAGGATATTTAATTGCCATGAGATTAATCGTTTCCGTATGTATAAATCATATGTAGTTCTCAAAGTGAACGCGCTTCCTGTCAAAGCCTTTCTCTTCCAGAAGCTTCCGCACGTCTGCCACCATCGGCATGAGCCCGCAGACGTAAACGTCGCAATCGGGCTTGAGCTTTTTTATTATGACGTTCTGCACGTGCCCCTTCTCGCCCTTCCATGACGGTTCGCGGCTCAGCACGGGAATGAACTCAAAGCGCATGCGCTTTGAAAATTCCTTCATCTCGTCCTTGTAAAGTATTTCATCCTCAGTCCGCGCGCCGAAGATGACGGTGGCTTTGCCCGTGTAGCCGTTCTCGGTAAGCGTCGGCAGCATGCTCATGAACGGCGCGATGCCCGTTCCCGTGGCAATGAAAGCCACGTCACCGCTTGGCTCGGTGAACGTGAACGCTCCGAAAGGTCCGGCTATCTCCAGCGTGTCGCCTTTTTTTGTGTTGCAGAGACGGTTGGACATGAAGCCCCCTTTCACGCACTTCACGCACAGCCGTATTTCACCCGGAGGCGCGGCTATCGAGTAAGCTCGCTTTACTTTCTTCCCGCCGTTATCCGCAAAAACGTAAATCCACTGCCCCGGCTTGAAAATTATAGGCTCTGCCGGCTTCAGCGTTATTGTTTTCACGGTGGGCGTGTTTTCCCGCACGCCGGTGACGGCGGCGCTTATCGTCTTCATTAAGAAAGCTTCCGAAGACAACTATTTATATATTCAATAAGAGCAGTATATGTACGGTGGTTCTACGGAAGTCGAAAATGTCAACCAGATGGGATATGACCAGGCAATAGTGGTTTTCTCGCCCGAAGGCAGGATGTATCAGGTTGAGTACGCGCGAAAGGCAGTGGAGCGCTCGCCTACGGTCGTTGGCGCCGTTTTCGCCGGTGGCGTGGTCATAGTTGCTTCCAAGGAGCGCCGCAAGCTGATAGTACCGGAGAGCATAGAGAAAATATCCAAGATTGACAACCATATGCTCACAGGTTCGTGCGGCATCCTTTCCGATTCGCGCGTCCTGATAGATTACGCCCGCGTGCGCTCGCAGGTAAACAGGATAACTTACGACCAGCCTATAGAAGTGCTGACGCTTGTTAAAGACATATCCGACAGGATGCAGCGCTTCACGCAGATAGGAGGCATGCGCCCCTTCGGGGTGTCGCTGCTTCTCGGCGGTGTCAGCGACTATTCCTATCATCTCTTTGAGACCGACCCGTCCGGCGCGTTCCGTGAATGGAAAGCCCAGGCAATCGGCCGCGGCTCAAAGAAGGCGCGTAAATATCTCATCGCCAATTACAAGAGCAAGATGACGAAAGAGCAGGCTATCTCTTTAGCATTAAAAACACTGAAGGAATCCGAGGAAGAGCTTTCGCACGAGACCGTGGAAATCGGCGTGATAGAAGACGGCAAAATCGAAATCAACACGCCCGAACTGATGAAGAACGTGAAGAAATAGTTTCCGCCGGAAATCGTCATTTTACAACTTTATTAAAATAAGAATCGCAATATAATTTCATGGGCATGAAAGGCATTTCTCCGTTGCTCGCTTCGATTCTGCTGATAGCGATAACCGTGACGGCTGCTTCTATTATGTCTGGATGGACGACTTCCGCTTTTTCCGTATCGCAGAACGAAGCTAGCAACAGGACGTCTTCGGCGCTGTCGTGCTCAAGCGGCGCGCTTAGCATTGATGGTGTCTTTATTACACCCGGCAACGGTGGAACGGCGTCCGTTGCTGTGCGGAACTCAGGAAACGTGGACAATCTCGCAGTGACGAGCGCCCAACTTTACGACAGGCTGGGCAACAACTTCTCGGCAAACAATTCGCTTACACTGAACGTGGGGCAGCTTGGCATGCTCACGTTCAAGATGCCAAGTAACGTGAACGGCACAGTTGACTCTTCCGGGCTCAATACGAATGGACGGTGCTACAATATGAAGAATAACGCATGCGATTTTCAACTTAGCGGCAAGCGCGGTGGCGCCATGCACTTTGACGGAATAAACGACCAGCTTAACGTCACGCAGGACAACACGACTTTTACTGATCGGTTAACGGTCGCCTTGTGGTTCCGGCGCGAGGGGGCCGGCTCGGGCGGATGGGATGGCGCGATAATATCCAAATGGGCACCGGATGTAAGCTCGGGCTATTACAATTATTTCATAAGAACTTCTTCGAACAACGGATATAAGATAGATTTTCAAGCTCGTGATTCGTCTGGCAATCCCTGCACGTATTTCACAAACGCGGTAGCCGTAAACAACACGTGGTATCATGTCGCGCTTCGCGTTAACGGGACGTCAACGGATACGTTCATAGACGGAGTAAAGCAATCCGACTTTGCCTCATTATCCGAAACGTGCGACAACTCGACGCTTATGCAAAGGAATCAGCAAAACCTCCTAATGGGAGCATTACAGCATCAATCGCTCTTCTTCAACGGCTCAATAGACGACGTTCGCGTATTCAATCGTTCGTTGAGCGATGGCGAAATCAACATGACGATGAACGGCTTTCCTGTAAATGATACGGGGCAGATACTGTGGCTCAAGTTTGATGACGGGCAAGGGATTTTATCTTGTCCATCGGATTTTTCATCTGTGCGGGTCACGACCCAGTGTGCCGATGCGCAGGACGTTTATACGGCACGTCCGCAGTGCTGACGCTTTATAATCCGCGTAATGAATCTTTTAACTCCTCGTAATAAAGCCGAAGACAAATCCGCCCGTCGAAAATAGAATTGTGCACGGGATTCCTTTTCCTTTTTACTAACACCCATCATTAGTGACGGACAGCTTACCAACAGAAATCACTCGTATCTTAACGCCTCAACAGGGCTCAGCTTCGCCGCCTTGTAAGAGGGATAAGTGCCTGCCGCCATGCCGACGAGCGCGGCGAAGGCGATGGAAAGTATTATCAGCGCAATATCCGGCTCGGCGGATATGGTAATGCCGATGACGTTTGTGGCAATGTTTCCTATCACCGTTATTAAGACCGTACCGAGAAGCGCGCCGGCTACGCCTCCTGCCATGCCGACCATCGCAGATTCGAAAAGGAACAGCGCCACGATGTGAACGTCCTTCGCTCCCACGGCTTTTAGCGTCCCTATTTCCCGCGTCCTTTCCATCACGCTCATCACCATGGTGTTGGTTATTCCGAAAGCCGCGACGAGCAGCGATATGCCGGCTATGCCCGCCAGAACTATTGACATCACGCCGAAGACGCCGTTTATTCTTTCTATCAGCTGGTCGGACGTGAGCACGAGAAACAGCCCCTCGCCGTGCGTATCTTCCAGTTTCTTTTTCACGGCAGATGCCACTTTCTTCGGGTCGCCGCTAACTTTCGCTACTATCGCAGTTATAGCGTCGTTGCCCGTCAAGTCTTGGAGAGATTCCTTCGTCATCGTCACGCCCGAATCGTCCTGCGGGTTGCCTATCGGCTTGAATATGCCTACTACGCGGAACTCCTTGCCCAGTATTTCCAGGTTGCTTCGTAGCCGCACGTCATTCTTGAAAAGGTCGCTTTTCACAGTTGTGCCTATTACCACGCTGTATCTGTCGGTGTTCTCAAGAAAGCGCCCCTCGTCCAGCTCGAACGCCTGCACGTCCGCGAAGAAGCTCTTCACGTCTTTGGCGGGCACGCCTGCAATGGAAAGGACGCGCGTTTCGCCCTTGTACGTCACGGGAATGCTTGAGGATATGAACGGCACGGCTTTGCTGACGCCCGGAACGTTTTCTATCCGTGTTACGTCTTTGTCGGTAAGCGAAACAGCGGTGCTCGATGGTGGCCCGAATCCGCGGCTGCCACCGCCAGATGACGTTATGAAAATTTTGTCCGTGCCCAATTGCTTCAGTTGTTCTTCCACTGCATAGGAAAGGGCGTTGCCCAGCCCTATCAGCGCCACGACGGAAGAGATTCCTATGGCGATTCCTATTATCGTGAGAATGCTCCTCGCTTTTCGGTGAGTGACGTTTCTTGCTGCCAGCGAAACGAGTTGCAGAATCATTTCTTTCTCCTTAAGCGCGGGAGAACCATGTATTTGACGGCAGCCCCCGCCGCAACAAGAAAAACGGCGTAGTTCCATATCGGCGCGTCTTCTTTCAATATCGGCAGGACGGTAAACATCACGGTCTGATTTGCAGCATGTTCTACGTCGTCTGAGTCCTTGTAATCAAACGTGACGTAGAGCGGATAAATTCCGGGCTGCGCCGCGACTTCCGTTTCAAAGTCCACTGAATTGAAATCGTCCGGCTCAAGATTCCCGACGTATATCTCATCCCTCTTTATCGTGCCGGCAGGCGTACGCGCCTTCGCTACAGTATAATACGCCGTGCCTGACGCGGTATTGGCAACGTCTATCGTTATCGTGCTTTTGCTTCCCGTTCTTGCGTCCGGTTTCGCTTCAACGTAGAGCGCGCGCAGGTCCGCGCTTTTCTTGGCGTTGTCAACAGTAACGGAGAAGTTATACTCCGTTGTCACGCTCCCCACGGAATAGGAAAACTTGAATCCCGTTCGACCATCCGGTGCTGAAGGGTCGACAGAAAAGCTATATTCAAGCAGCACGTCCGCGCCGTTGTATATCGTGCTATATTTTTTCACAGAGTCTGAAAGAAGGGCAAGCGGATTTTCGGCATTTATTGAAAAAGTCACATCCCTTGCGGGCTCCCCGCCGGTATTATCCGCCCGTATCCATACCGTGAGCGCCTTGCCGGGCTCTGCGGGGAACGGAGAATACTTTTCCATCTCTGCCTTAAGATGCGCCCCGGGAGGCAGTATCGCGGCATAACCCGCAGCGAGCACAAGCAACGCAAGAATGGCGTATTTCATTTTAGCATCCCGTCCTTTATAGTTACAATTCTTCGTGCCGCCTTCGCGACGGCGCGGTCATGCGTTATCAGTACTATCGTCTTGCCTTTCTCGTTGAGGGATTTAAAAATATCCATTACATTCTTTCCGGTTACGCTGTCCAGATTTCCCGTTGGCTCGTCCGCCAGTATTATTTTCGGGTCGTTTATCATCGCCCGGGCGATGGCGACGCGCTGCCGCTCGCCGCCCGAAAGCTGCGAAGGCATGTGCCATGCCCTGTGTACCAGCCCGATGTCCTCAAGAAGCTTTCGCGCATCCCCGCTTTTCCGTGAAAAAATGGCAGGGACGGAAACGTTTTCCAGCGCAGTCAGCCGCGGTATAAGGTTGAAGAACTGGAATACAAAACCCACGGTGCCTGCGCGCAACTCTGCCAGCTCGTCGCTGCTCATCAAGTCCGCGCTCTTCCCGTTTATCTTTACACTTCCCCGCGTTGGTTTGTCCAGCGCGCCCATTATATGAAGCAGCGTGGATTTCCCGGAGCCGGAAGCGCCGACGACCGCCACAAACTCGCCTTCCCCTATTTTCAGGGAGACGTCGTTCAGCGCTTTTACACGTTCCTCGCCAACGTCGTATTCTTTCGTGACGTGCTTAAGCTCTATCGCGTTGGCCATTTTCGGATATTTAAAGACTGTCCTTTAAATAACCGGTATGAAAGTTCTCAGCGAAGAAGGCGACATGCTCAAGATGGAAGTGGATGACTTGACGCTGGCGAACCTTATCAACGAAAACCTCTGGAAGCAGAAAATAGATTATGCCGCGTGCAACCTCGCGCATCCTTATCTCGCCAAGCCCGTTCTGACAGTGAAGGCGAAGAACCCGGCGAAAGCAGTCAAAGACGCAGCTGAACAGGCACTCGCCGACGTGCAGGAACTGAAAAAGAAGTTAGCCAAGGCGTGATTTTTGCGGTATTTTTAAGCGTCTGTTTATCCGTGAATTATCTTTTGGATGAATAACCCACTTCTCGATTCGCCATTTTCTGTACGCCAGCCGTAATTAAAAAGCGTGAAATGCTCAGAACGCCCGCTGCCAAATTGATTCACATCAACAGGCTTCCTGTCATTCGTGACCATTTCATCCATATACCGGATTGCGTCTGTTTCAGTGCATTCATAATAGTGCACGGTCTTCCCTGCTTTTTCATAGTAGTCTATCAAGTCTGCGACTGTCGTCATGGCTTTTACGATATTCCGCAAGAATTTAAACGTATTATTATTTTACAACCCGCTCATCGAAAGCCGCCACGGGAGAGAGACAAAGGCGGGTTAACGTGCACTAACTAAACGGTAAACAAGTACAACAAAGACTTTTTCGTAAAGTTGGGTATACGAGGAATTCAACGATTCCTCGTAATAAAGCCAAAGGCAAACCTGCCCCGTCAAAAATCGAACTGTACATGGTGAGGCATTTCCTTACTAACGCCTGCCACGAGCAACTCGACGCACAGTTGTGCGTCATACGCCATATGGCGGGTAGTTTACTTATACTCTCTCCAGACCTTCTTGCACTTCGTGCAGCGGAAGAACTGCGTGGGCGGTTCGTCGTCGCCCTTCGTCTGCTGCATCCACCAATAAGCTTTCTTGTTGTCGCATTTATCGCACTTCGCGTTGGTTATCGGGAGCGTGGTCACGTCGCTCTCAAGGACTATAACGTTATTCGCGCGCCCCACGGTTTCGGTTATTTTCACGGCCTTGACGGGTTTCTTCATCACGCTTCCGCAGGAGCGGCACTTTAACTGCATCGAAGTGCGCCCCTTTTCCGGCATCATTATCGAGCCGCATTTGGAGCAGAATTCTATGCTTCCCTTTTTCGCGTTCATATAGTCCAAGCGTATTAACTGCCATGGCATCTTTTAATAATTTGTGTGGGATTAGAATGGGACGGGTGGGAGTATTAGTTTCAACACCGTAAGATTGGATTCCAAGGGAAGAATTATAATACCATGCCAGCTTCGCGACTATCTCCGCCTGAAAGAAGGCACGCCGCTCATAATAGCCAACAACGAGAGCCGCGAGCTTAGAATAATCCCGCTTCTCGACACGACTGTTTACGTGGAAACCGTTTTTCTTGACAGCGTGGGCGCGCTTTCGAAGCTGATAGACGCCGTTTCGCGGCGCAAGGGCGAAATATTGATGAGTTCTTCCAAGGTAATGGAGCGCGGCAAAGTCGCGGAGTGGAGCGCGATAATAGACGCCTCTTCCTGCAACGTAGCTAAACTGGAGGAAGAGCTGAAAAAGCTCAGCATAGTAAAAAGAGTGAAGATGAGCAGGAATCCCGACATTTCTAATTCAAAATGACGAAGATTATTCGACTTTAACTCCGGGTATTTTTAGCAATTCTCTTAAGGTGCCGGCATCTATTTCTTTTCCCGGTTCATACAGGAAATAAACGGCATTCGTTTCACATAGGGGGACGGGATAACCGTTTCTTGCCAATACGGAAGCCACCAATCGATTAGCCAAATCCGTAGGCAGGACACCGCCGGGCATTTGTGTCGGTTTCGGGTCAATTTCAATTACATATTGCATACTTCTCGATGGCTCCATATATGTCACTTAATGATGGAATACATAAGCGTTCGTCCGCCGGCTTTGCACAAAAATTCTTATTCGCTCACTCTGACCTGCTCTATTTCGCGTATCGATTCGAGTTTCTTCCTAAGTCCGTTGGCCGTTTCTTCCGGCAGGTAGACCAGTGCCTTCCACGTTCCGTCGCGGCTGCTCTCGCTCTTTATAATGTCCGCCTTGTACGAGCAGAGCACGTGCACGGTTTTCCGCAAACCCATGGAGAAATCAGTGAACTTGGCAGAGACTTCGGCGTTTCCCTGCTTTATGGATACCGGCGTCAGCGTTATTTCCCTGTTTCCCGACAGCTCCAGAATTATTTCGTCCCCGCTCGTCATGTCAGCCACGCTTCGCGCGCCAAGCGGCAAGGAGATGCGCCCTTTTGTGTCAACTTTCGTTTTGAAAACTTTCATTTAAAGTAATAGACATATTGATTTATAAGGACGTCTTAAAAAACCAACGAGAATATCTGTCACAAAATGCATAATGACTACGGTCAAAAGCCGTAATATGTTATTGTTATTTCCACAATATTACGAAACAAACAAAACCATATAAAGATTAGTGCAGTAATTAATGCAATCATGAGCCACTTCGTAGAGCATTTGAGCACAGGCCAAAGGATATATGATGCTATGCTTTTGGAGTCCCGGAACGCGGGCGTGCTGGGCAGCGACGTGGCGATGTCCATATTATCCGCGTTGTCCGAAGAAAACCAGTGCCCGATGGACGTGGCGCGGAAGCTGAAAATAAACGAGCAGAAGGTATATTATTATCTGCGCGGGCTGGAGAAAGCCGGCATAGTGAAGAAGGTCGGCGAGGAGCCGCGTTACGGTATGACGGCGAAGATATATTCGGTCGTTTCGCCCGTGGTCGCGATAAAGCTTCATGAGAAGGCGCGAGTCGTTCCGTCGTCTCCTGCGACCGACGTGGCGCTTATCGATTTCTTCCATCCCTTTGTCGAAAACGGAGAACTGAACGCCAAGATAATTTTCGGCGATCCTTACCCGCACGGGGAGCATGGCGAGAGTGCGAAGGAAGGCGTTCATGCGTTTGACATTGCGATGCTTATCGGCGGGCTTGCAAGAAATATGGCTTTTCCGTCGTATCTCATAGATACGGACGTGGAAGACAGGCATCTGAAAGATAATATTATACTCATAGGTAACGCAAAAACGAACACGATAATAAGAAAGATGGAACAGGAGTTGCCCGTCTCCTTTAAGGACAACAGGATAATTTCAAAGAAAACCAAAAAGGCATACGAAGGGCCGATAATAGGAGTAATTGCAAAAACGAAAAACCCGTACGATAGCTCCAAAAGCGTGCTGGTGATAAGCGGCATCAGAACACGAGGCATGAGAGCTGCCGTGTTGGCGATAACAACACAATATAATAAGCTTTTAGAGCATAGTGGTCATAGCGAATTTGTCAGAATAGTGGAAGGTATAGACAAGGATGGCGACAAAATAATAGACGATGTGAAAATATTGGAGTGAAAATGATGACTATAATGAACAGTCTACATACTGCCCGACAAATGTTACGGGTTGCAACGGGGCAGCCGCCGGCTATAGGCGAACAATATTACAAAAGAATAGCGGAGCGCATAGCCCGCGACAGAAACGGTTATCCAATTCTATGGACTCCCATGGCAACGGGAGGAGAAGCCGAAGGGGCAAAGATAGAAAGATATTTCGTCCCATTAGGGGTTCCCTATGCCGTGGTCCCTATACGAGAAAGAGACCGGCACTCCGGCTTGGTAACAAGCCCTACGCATACCGAAATGAAGGAGATTACAAAAGCGGCAATGCACAGACTGGGTAGCACAGGCATCGTCGCGGTCTACGTGGACGATTCCGCCTCAACGGCTTTGGACGCTGCAATCGTCCTTGCCGAGCTTTACAGGCTCAAGGGCGAAGGAATAAACATGGAAGGGATTAAATCAATGGTCATGTTCGACAATGTAGGAGGCGTTGCAGACTATTCAATGATAAGCCGTAGGCCGCCTGTTTTCAGTAACACAGGAGAAATGATGGCACTGTTTCGACAATACGAAGACAAGACAGATTTCTCGGCCGAAGTGTTAAGGAGAACGGGGTTGGAATTGCCGCCAGACAGCAGAGAAATTGTCACACGACTGATGGAAGAGTCCGCACAAAGAGAAAGAATGCTGGCGGCACTTGGGGAGATTGGAAGATGATGACTGCCGATTCGCAGATAGTGCCACGGCTGAGAACAGAAGCGGCGCAGGCGCGGCTTTATGACTTCTTGCCTCCTGGGAGCGTCGTAGGATTGTACAGCTCTCCGTATGCCATGACGTATATACCTTTTATACAAGCCACTATACACGGGCAGAATGAGAGGCATGTGGCTGAAATTCACGACATCCAGTACATAAAAGGGGTTGCAGATATTTACCGTGGAATGCAGTCGCTCACGAGAGGGCTAGTAGTTTTCAAGAATGACAGTGAAACCGTCGTGACTAAAGGCGCGGCAGGCGAACCCCTGACGCTGGGTAAAATAATATATACCGGGGAACAGATAATGAGGCGAACAGGCAAAGCGAGGGAAAGCCTTGGTATCATAATATTAGAGCACGACCCGTTCGAGATTGTGAATCTCGACGAAGCGTTGCGCAGATATCCGTATCCGTGATTAATATGAAACGCGGCATCATTTTCGTTGACCACGATAATTGTCTTATTTCGGAGCAGCCGAATCTCGAGTTATATTCGCGGATAGCGCAGGAATACGGCGTTAGCCTGCCGCCGATGTCTCTCGCGCCTTACGTCGGGAACGGCTCTGAAATAAGAAAGCGTTTTGCGACGGATTATGGTGTCCCATTATCAGAACAGGAAGTGAACGCAATACGGCACGAAAGATACAGGGAAATGCTGCGAAATCATGAAATAGTTCCAAGAAATGAAGTGATTGAATTGGTGCACAGAATAAAGCGCGACGCAGGGAAGGATTTCTATTTGATATTATTGTCAACGTCTGGCAGTGACGTATTCGGCTATACGATTCCCCATATAGGGCTGCAGGACGCTTTTGATGAGCAGCTGTCATCAACGGACATGGGATTCGGAAGCAGGAAAGCAGACTCTTTCGCCTATGTGATGAAAAAGTTAGGTTTGCCATGCGAAAATTCCGTGGCTATAGACGACTCTTCTCACGGCATAAAAGAAGCAAAAAGAGCGCGTCTTGCAGTCATAGCGGTGCCCAACGAACTCACGGCTTCTCAGGATTTATCAGTAGCGGATTTGATTTTGCCGCAGGAAGCAATTCCCCGTTTCGATGTAAATATCTTGTACAGATTCGCGAATCTGGGATAATCGTTTTTAATATATTACATGCCCTAATAA
>JACQIE010000044.1 GCA_016198645.1 Candidatus Aenigmatarchaeota archaeon
AGCACAAGGAGATAAAGGACGTGAGCGGCGCCGAGCTTGACGCGTTTATCGCGAAAGCAAAAGCATTCGTCACGCGCATGGAGCAGCTGCTGACGCACCTGCAAAAAGAAAGGAAACTGGACCTCGTCAAGAAGAACTATGAAATTATGGTGAAGGCGGCAGTCGCGGGTTTAAAGAAAATGGAAAAGCTCCCGCCCGACCCGAAGGATTTGCCGGGCGCCATAAAAACGTATCTTATCGACACAAACCGCGTGGATGCCTACTACGGAGACGTATTCAAGAAAGTCGTGACTATGAGGAAGATGCTTGACGAAGACCGTATAGCCGAGATACCGCAGCGCGACATAGAGATGACGCGCGAATATGTCCGCCGCTTTGTCCGCGACATGGCGTCCGTCGTAGAAGGGGGTAAAAAGAAATGAAGATGGAATTTCACAGCCACGGCTTCTGGTTCATCGGCTCGCTGACGCTTCTGGCAGCGTCGCTCATAGCAGGCAACGCCGAGTGGGTGGAAGGCACGACTCCCGTGAGCTTCGCGTTGGCGCTGCTCATTTCACTGGCGCTTTTCCTGCTTTCCGGACTGCTCTGGATATCGGCGGCGATTAATGCGCGGAATTAATGAGTTTTAATTTACGGCCGAATAAAAGTATTTATGACAGGACTGCGGTCAAGCCATTCCTTAGCTATAGCAAATATAGTTCATCTTGCCCAACAACTGGGTTATGAAGTGGAATTAGAGCATAGAATTTTAACTACATGGCCGAATGGCGAGAAATATCGTGGAAGAATTGACATTGCACTACATGAAAAGGGTTCTCTAAAAGCTCTGATAGAGGTGGAAAGACCAACTTTCATTAATCCCGAAGTATCCAAAAGCGCAGGCACTCCCAATCCGTCTGGTTATCTTAGGTCAAAACCTAGTTTCGACAACTCAAAGATAAAATTAAACGCAGCTGGGGGGAGTACAATTAAAATAATAATTTCAACTCCTAACGCCAATGACCTGTCAGTAAATGGATTAAAAGAAATATTAGACACGACATCGGATGAAATAATTATTATTGATTAACTTCGCAACTTTTACTCTGCTTTCGCTTTCTCCGTTATGAGTTCAGTCTTCCGAACTTCAACGGCGCTCACAGGAGAAATTTTCTTGCATTCCTGCCTTATCTTTTGCGGGAGTTCATTCGAAAATATCATTGTTGCTATCTGGTCCAGCGTGTTTTCCTTTACTATCGCGTCCACGGTCTCTTTCATTTTTTTCCGCACCGCGCTCTTTACGGACGCCCCGCCTTTCGTTCTTATTATCGCAACGGTCTTCACGCGCAGCTTTACGCCGTCCTTTGTTTGAGTGTCTTGAATCGCATCGACTTTTTTCGCCCTTCGCTGGACCATGCGGTAAAGCCGCTCGCGCATTATTTCGTGCCCTACGAAAGCCGTATCGGCCTTGTCTCCGTTCACGCTTTCAACGCGCAGGTTGGCCCGCAGATAATACTTGCCAAAATCGCCTGAAAGCTCGGCAAAGCTCACGCCGACTTTCCTGCCCACCAGCGCCTTTGCATCAGAGGCGAGCGTCTCGCCTATGACCTTGCTGCCGAAGAGCTTTGGAGAAACTATCTCGTACCACTGCTTTTTGACCGCCATTATCTCACCTCTTTAATTAATGGGAAGTCTTAAAAAGGTTGAATTGGAGCGCGCCGCGCAAGGCTTGCTTTTTATACGGCAAACGCGACTATATTTATGGATTACTCTCGCCTTGCGAGGCTTTACGAAGAGCTCGAATCCACAGCAAAGAAGCTGAAAAAGGCAGAAATTCTGGGAGAATTTTACGGTTCCGTGGAAAAGAAAGACCTTTACGGCATTGTATTGCTTTCCATGGGGCAGGTCTTCCCGTCCGAGCAGGAGAATCTCGGCATCGCCTCGGAAATGATGCGGAAGATTTTGCAGAAGGTAACCGGTGCCGGCGAGAAAGACGTGACAAGCGTCTTCAACGCCACGGGCGATTTGGGCATTGTGGCGGAAGCGCTGCTGAAAAAAAGGAAACAGCACACTCTGATTTCACGCAGGCTTTCCCATGCCAAGGTCATGGAAAATCTGCAGAGCCTGCCTTATGTTGAAGGCAAAGGCTCGCAGGAAAAGAAAATGGGAATCATAGCCGAGCTTCTTTCCTCCGCCTCGCCTGTTGAGGCAAGGTATATCGTTCGTACGGTATTGGGGGAGATGCGCATAGGCGTTGCCGCCGGCACCGTCAGGGACGCGCTTGCGCGGGCGTTCTCACTCGACAAGAGTATCGTTGAAAGGCTTTTTGACGTGACCGGCGATTATGGCCGGGTGGCGACGCTGCTTGCACAGGGAAAGACGGAAGCGTCAGTGGAGCTTTTTACGCCGCTCCGCGTCATGCTTGCGGACCGCGCGAAAGACCTGAAAAGCGCGCTGGAAAAGTTCGGCAACGCGGCTATAGAAACGAAATATGACGGATTCCGCGTGCAGATTCACAAAGACGGACCGCGCGTGAAAATCTTTTCGCGCCGCATGGAAGACGTAACGAGGCAGTTTCCTGACATTGAGAAATCGTCACGGGAATCCCTGCGCGCACAACGATGCATCGTTGAGGGCGAGGTTATTGCTGTAGGCAAAAACGGAAGTCCCCTGCCGTTCCAGCTGCTTTCGCGCCGCATCCAGCGCAAGCATGAAATAGAGAAAATGTTGAGGGAGATACCCGTTGTGGTCAGGCTCTTTGACGCATTATACGTGAACGGGGAAACGCTGATGAGTACGCCTCTCCGTGAGCGGTGGGCGAAGCTCAAGCCTTGCGTGAAAACGTCATCGCACATGAGCCTTGCGGAGCACGTGGAGACGCGCGACTTTGACGAGGCGAATGCTTTCTATAAGAGCGCGCTTCGCGCGGGGCAGGAAGGCGTGATGGTCAAGAACATGGAAGCGCCTTATCAGCCGGGCAAGCGCGTCGGATACTGGTTGAAAGTGAAGGAGATAATGGAAACGCTGGACTGCGTGCTGACAGGCGCGACGCACGGAGAGGGCAAGCGCGGGAAGTGGTTCAGCTCTTTCCTGCTGAGCGTGCGCGGCAAAGACGGGCTCGTTGAGATAGGAAGAATGGCTTCGGGTACGAGTGAACAGGAGCTGGAAGAGCTGACGCGGAGAATCGAGATAGTTGAAGACATGGGGCGGGAAGTCACGGTCAAGCCAAAAATAATCGTGGAGGTCGCGTACGAGGAAATACAGCGCTCTCCGACCTACTCAAGCGGCATGGCGCTCCGTTTTCCGCGCCTCGTCCGGATACGTGACGACAAGGAGGAAGCGGATGACGTGAAAAAAGTTTCGCGGCTCTTCCGTATGCAGAAGTGAATATTCATTGCGAAACAAAAAACGATTCTTCGGGCATAATTGAATCTTACGTGCTTCTTTCCCTAACTAAACGGTAAATTTCAAATCGGCTCAGCCGATTTGATTTTGGCGAAAACGCCAAAACAAGTACAACAAAGACTTTTTGTAGAAAGTCTTTGGGTATACGAGGAACAAAGATTCCTCGTAATAAAGCCGAAACTAAGCCCCGTCAAAAGTCACCGGCGACGAGTCCTTACTAAACGCCCGCCACGAACAACTCGACGCGACGGAAAGCGAAGCAGTCATATAGCATTGTGCGTCTTTCACCAGCGGGTAGTTTACTTGCTTACCGTAACAGCACCAGAAAACGCAACACGTCACGCGTCTATGCCGTAACTTCGCAGCGCTTCTTTCAGCTCTTTCATCGAGCGCGCGACTTTTGCGCCCTTCGGCGTGCGCATATCCCCGTCCTGCGCCCTGCTCGCTTCTTCGCTGTCGATAAAAGCCGTGAACACCACTCCTTTCCACCCGTGCTTTATTCCTTCTTTCACGTAAGCCGCCTTGTCGTCTATGAAAACGACCGTGTCGTATCCGCGGATTTTTTTATATATCGCGCTCTGCGGCTTCCGGAAACCCGTCCTGAACGAGAGTATCCTCGGGTTCACGCTGGAAAACACGTCAAATATTTCCGGACATTTTTTCATCGTGATTTTGTAAGCGAACTCTGAAACGTTGGAAAGTATCCCGACGCAATAGCCTTTTTCGTGCAGCCGTTTTTTCAGCCGCAGCATTCCTGCTATGGGAGCGCCGAGATGCAGCGACACGAGCTTCTCCGCTTCACGGTAGGAAATCTTCGCATTGAGTATTTTATTCAGCTCTTTGACGTACTGGCGGAAGCGCATCTCCCCCGTGAATCCCCGCTGCGGCAGGTTTGCGCTTACGTATCTGGCTTTGAACTCCTCCGGGGAAATGCCGGCTATTTTACCCGCCTGCCTGTAGAATCGCGCGAACCTGAGCCGCAGCAAAACCCCTCCGACATCGAAAAGCACGAGACTGCGCATCTTATTACTTCGTTCTGCGTGCTTAAAGGCTCGCTACTTCACGGTCACGCTCTTTGCCAAATTTCTCGGTTTGTCTATCGGCAGCCCCTTTTCCCTGGCAATATAATACGTAAGAAGTTGCCCTGCCATAGCCGCCATGACAGAGAACGAAACCTTGCCCGTTGAATCTATCTTTATGCCGCCCCGCGCTTCGTCCGAAAACATTATAACGTTCGCCCCGCGCCCGGCGACTTCATGGGCGGTGGACATGATATCATTGTCGCCTTTAGGCGCGAGACATATCACAGGCGTGCCCTGCTCTATCAGTGAAAGCGTCCCGTGCTTCAGCTCGCCTGCCATCATGCCTTCGGCGTGTATGTAAGTTATCTCCTTCAGCTTTAGCGCTATTTCTCGCGCCACGGGATAGGAAAATCCCCTGCCCAGCACGTATATGTCCCGTGCCGTAGCAAGCGTTTTCGCCACGTCTTTTATCCTCGCCTCTTGTGCGAATACGCTGTTAAAAACGCCTGTCACGCTGCGCATATCCATTGCGTAGCCCAGCAACGAAGCTATGTACGCCATTGCGAGAACCTGGTTCACGAACGTCTTCGTGGCGGCAACGGCAACTTCCTGCCCTGCGCAAATGTTTATGTGCGAGTGCGACATCCGTTGCACCGTGGAATAGGGAACGTTGACAAGCGACGCGATTTTAACGCCCCTTGCCTTTATGCCGTGCAGCGCTTCTATTACGTCCATGGTCTCGCCGCTCTGGCTGACTGCGACGACGAGCGTGTTTTCGTCTATCAATGTAAAGTTTTTGAATTCCGACGCGACTATGGCGTGCGCCTCCACGCCCGCGCGTCGAAGAAACTGTATCCCCAGCAGCGACGCATGATAAGAGCTGCCCGATGCGACGAAAACTATCCGCTTGGCGTTTCTTACCAGCGACACGATGCTTTCTACGCTTTCCCGCTGTTCCGCCTCCAGCGAATCCAGCAATCGTCTGCTTGCTTCCGGTATTTCCTTTATTTCCTTCATCATATAGTGTTCGTAATCCTTCTTCGTTTCTTCCGCCATCCATTTGAATGCCGTCACTTGCTTTTCAGACGGCTCAAGTTTTCCGTTGACCTTGTAAAACTCGTAGCCGTTTTTGCCGACGACAGCAAACTCGTCCTCGTTGAAGAATACCGCGTTGCCCGTCCTGTCGGAAAATGCATAGATGTCGCTTGCCAAAACGTAACCGTCCTGCGCGATACCGAGAACGAGCGGCGACCCGCGCTTGAACGCATATATTGCGTCTTCGCCTTTTTTTATGAGAAGCACTGCATATTCCCCTTTAAACTTTGCGAAGAACGGCGGTATCGAGTCCGCAATATTCTTTCCCTCGAAGAAGTGCGCTATCAGCTCGCTGTCCGTTTCGGATGCGAAGCGATGCCCCTCTGCTTTCATCTCTTCGCGTATTTCCGAAAAATTGCTTATGATGCCGTTGTGGACTATCGCTATGCTTCCTGTGCAGTCCGTGTGAGGGTGGGCGTTTGCCTCTGTAACGTTGCCGTGCGTTGCCCATCTAGTGTGCGTTATGGTTGTATTCACCAAACGGTCGCCCGCTTTCGTTTCATCTATCTCGCCGACGAACTTCTGTATCCTGCCGTTGCTATCGGCAATGCCGAACGAGTCGTAGCCGCGATATTCCAGTCGCTTGAGAGACGTGAGCGCGTCCCTTGCGGAAAACGGATTCTTAAAAACCATCCCGACTATTCCGCACATCTCATATCACCTTTCCCATTTTTGAGACGTTCGGCTGCTCTTCCACGTCTCTGACAACGATGGCGCCGGCCGGTATTGCCATTCCCGAGCGTATCTTCTTCCCCGGCATGATTGAAACGCGCACGCCCGTTTTCACGCCGTTGCCAATTACCGCGCCGAGTTTTTTTCGCCCGCTGTCCCGCACTTCGCCTTTCACCCGCATGCCTATGTTCTGCCCGTTCAGCCGCAGGTTCGCGGCAATGAAACCGGCTGCAAGATTGCAATCCCTGCCTACAATCGAATCGCCGATGTAAGACATGTGCGGTATCTTCGTCCCGCTCATTACCACTGAATTCTTTATTTCAACTGCGTTGCCGATATGGCAATCCCTGCCAATCGAAGAGTATTTTCTTATATAGGCATTCGGCCCTATTCTCGCGCCTTCGCCTATGGCAACGGGCTCTTCTATCGTGACGCCGCTCATTATAACCGCGCTTTTCGCTATTGACGATCCCCGCTCTTTAAGCAGACGCTCATTGGCGCTAAGAATATCCCATGGATATGATAGTGTCATCCAACTCTTCACTTCCACGGCATTTATCCTCCTTTCCTTCAGCATGGCGCTTATCGCATCGGTTATCTCGTACTCGCCGCGCTCCGACTTCTCTGCGCCGGCAAAGCCCCAGAAATCACCGGTAAATTTGTAGATGCCCGCGTTCACAAGCCCTCTGCCTTCTGCAGGCTTTTCCCTCAACGACGTGACGCGCCCGTCTTTCACTTCAACGGCGCCGAAATCCTTCACGGAAGCCGCGGGGGAGACGCCCATCGCATTGCCTTTCGTTCTTGCCACGGCCATTATATCTTCTTCCGAAAAGCAACAATCGCCGTTTATCACCATGAAATCACCACTGATTGCGCTTTTCGCCGCAAGCACCGCGTTCAGGGTGCCCAGCGCTTCTTTCTGAAAGACTGTTTCTTCGCCCAGCGATTTGACGTCCTCCTGCTCTTCGCGGCAGACCACGAGAACCTCACCCACCTTCTTCGCAGAATCCATTGCCCATGAGATGAAAGGCACGTTCGCAACGGGTATCATCACCTTGGAAGCGCTGTCCGTGACAGGTTTCAACCGTTCACCGTTTCCCGCGGCGAGAAAGACAATGCGCATCCTCTTACATCAAGACCAATGCTTTAAATGCTTATAGTAAGATTTTTATACTAATAGTAAAAATTAATTCATAGTGATACTTATGCTTGTTGTGAACAGGAAAGGCGGCAAAATGGAAGCCCTTGAAACCGATGAAGTGGAATCTCTGCCCCACTCGAAACTCGCGTCACGGATAATGAGGCATCTGGCGAAGAGGCCGTCCTACGCAAAGGAGATTGCCCGCGCGCTGGGCGAAGAAGAGCAGAAAATTTACTATCATGTGCGGGGCCTTGAGAAGCTGAAGCTCATCAAAAAACAAAGGGAGAGGATAATGGGCGGGGCAGTAGCGCGATATTATGCGCTGAGCAGTCCGTCGTTCTTCGTGCGTTTCGGCGAGTTCTCTCCCGCGTCCGTGATACCGCAAGAGTCGGCCTTTCTTTACCCGTTGATAGAACATGGCAGGCTTAATGCATGTATAGTATTAGGCTCCCCGGACCCGCACGGGCCGGAAGGTGCGCGTGCACGGGACGCTTATTATGCGGTAGACTTGGCGCTTTTTCTCGGCTCGCACCTGATGGAAAGCGCGCCTTCCGTGGTTTTGGACACGGATATCGACAGGGAAGGCATGAAAGGAAACCTGATAATCGTCGGCGGCCCTGTAACGAATCGCGTCGCGAAGATAATGAACGACTCGCTGCCTGTTCGTTTTGCCGGCAAGGACGTTTATTCCTCCGCCACGAAGAAAATGTACAAATCCGAAAATACCGGCATCATCGTGAAAACGAAAAATCCGCTGAACAAGGAAAGCACCGTTCTGCTTCTGGCAGGCAAGCGCCATGCAGGGACGAAAGCCGCCATCCTCGCGCTGTACCGCTCTTTTGCAAAAAATTACGCCGTAGTTGAAGGAATTGACAGTGATGGCGACGGCATTGTCGACGACGTGAAAATACTGGAGTGACTAGCCAAAAATATAGCCGTTATTGTGCATGGACTTCATATGGAGCAGGCTTTTCAGCTGGGCAGAACCAAAGCCTTCCGGTAATTCCTGCCCGCTCACTTGCGTGTAAAGCGGCATCTCCATCGCCTCAGCAGCTTTCCCGTGCATGTCTATCTCGGGTTGAATATGCACCATATCGCCGGCAATGAAAACGCGCCCGTCGTCCGTTCCGCCGTTATAAGAACCTTTGCCGTACGTAGCGCGCATTGTTCTTGATTTTTGCAGTTGCGCAGGCGTCGCTGTTTCACACAATCGGCGCGATGAAATTCTTGCCTGGGCATCATAAAAACTCTCGTATATTATTGTCAAAATAGGATTGTTAGGAGAAGCCGGCACTCCCAGTTCCTGCAGGGCGGTCGTGAGGTGCTCGGGACGTACGCTTTCTCCCGCTTGCCGCGCCCTCTGCATATATCTTCTGAATCTCGTAGTATAATCAGCAGGCCTGCGGTCGTCTATTGTAGCACTTATACCATTGAGTATTATAGTCTTCAAAGAATATTCCGGCGGGCGGCTCACCATAAAAATCACGCCTCTTCCTCTTTTGCCTTCTGCTCCACTTCTTCCTCTATGTTCAGAGCTTCTGCCATTTCCTTGTACCTGTTGCGGATTGTAACCTCGGTGACGCCGACGACGTCCGCGACTTCGCGCTGCGTTTTTCTCTCGCCTTCCAGCACCGACGCTATATATATCGCGGCAGCCGCGCATCCGGTGGGGCCCTTGCCCGAGATAACGTCCTTCTCCTTCGCAGCCTTCAGTATCTTAATCGCGTGCATCTGCGTCTTGTCCGAGAGTTTAAGCATCGAAGAGAACCGCGGGATGTAAGCGTCCGCCTTTGCAGGAAGTATCCTTATATCCAGTTTCCTTGATATGTAACGATAAGTCCTTCCCAGTTCACGCTTGCCTATGCCCGACGCCTGCGATATCTCTGTGAGCGTTCGTGGCGTGTGATATTCGCGCGACAACGAGTAAACAAGAGCCGCTATTATGCTTTCTATCGAGCGCCCGCGAACGAGCCCCTTTTGCAGCGCCTTCTCGTAAAGCTTTGCCACCTCTTCGTGAAGCGTCTTCGGCAGTCCGAGATAAGACACGAGCCTCTGCAGCTCGCTCATGGCGAAACTCATGTTCCTGTCTTTGCTTGTAAGCAGGCGCTTCTGCCATTTTCGGATACGGAAAAACTGTCCTCGTTTTTTGGCGGGCACCTTGAAAAGTTCGGTGGAACCCTTGCCTATCTCCGTGGTCAGTCCTTTATCATGGCGCTTGTGCGTCAGCGGCGCGCCCGTCCGCGCTCTCTTGACTTTCTGCTCGTAATCAAACGCCCGCCATTCCTGGCCGACATCTATCATGTCTTCTTCCATGACCATGCCGCATTTCCCGCACACCTTTTCAGCGCGGTCCGCATCCTTGATGAACTTCGTTGAGCCGCATTCAGGACATTTTGACGCCATTTGAACACCACATCTACGCAATAATACCTGCCGTGACAACGGGATATCCATCGCAGTCCTCGCCGCAGTAGACCGTCTGCCTGCCATGAAGGCGATACGTAACGCTTGGAATTATATCCTTAGTCATATTCGTCACTTTTATGAAGTAACAGTCAATTACCTGTCAAATTGTTAATTCTCGCAATAAAGTATTTAAAGATTTTGGTTGTTGGCGGGAAAAGGCTTTTTAACCTGCCGGCAATAAGCTATTATGCCTCTTCCTATCCTGCCTTTCGAGAAAATCGCCAAAAACGCGGGCGCCAGACGCATGGGTAAAGACGCCGTGGAAGAACTGCGGGACGTTGTGGAGGAATACGGCTTCTCGCTCGCCCAAAAAGCAGTCAAGCTGGGCGAACATGCCGGGCGGCGGACAGTAAAAGAAGAAGACGTGGAACTGGCTTCCAAGGGAATCGTTTAAAACAGATTCACTCAACGACGATACGGCACGGCGTGGGGAGCTTGTACTTCGCCTGCATCATCGTTTCCTTGACGAGTGGAACAAGCGCGCTGTTGACGCGTATCTCGAAAATCTTCTGCCCTTCCATCACACGCGCGGCCGTGCCTATCGGCTTGCCGAAGGAGGCGCGCATTCCCTGCTGAAAACGGTCGGCTCCCGCTCCGGTTGCGAGAGCATTTTCGCGGATAACGTGGTGGGGATAAACGCGGACTTTCATGAAGAAGGTCGCTCCCTTGCCCATGCGCTTCTCCAAATACTGGACGGCTGCGACACGGGCGGCGTCAAGCGAATTGTGCCTTATCTGGACGCTGCGCTTCGCGACAAGAAAAACCTTTTTGTCATAATTCCCTTTCGTTCCGTGCTCGAATTCGGTGAGCTTGGAGCGCGGCACGCCTTTTACATATCCCTTTGATGGGACGCGTACGCTTTGCCGCGTGTACGGGCGCTCCAACTGCCTATAACATCGTCCGGGTCTTATTGTTGCCATAATAATACCCCTCGCTCACTTAAGCAACTTGACGCACTTCGTGCGTCTAACAGTTCGCAAGTCGTATTCCATATTATGTTCATTTTATCAGCTATGCTTACTCTGAGAATGTTCTTAAAGATTCACCGTCCGTAAGTCGAAAGCCCCGCATTCCTGCCGAACGATTACCGGCTAGTCCATCTCCTGTCTATAGTATGAGTTAAGATTAGTGGCGTAGAATTAAGTACGCCGTCGCCTCCGTATGCCAGCAGCGCGTCTACAGCAAGATTAGATTGAGGATTTGCGTAAATTACATATGCCCGTTCTCCCGTGCTTGTCGGAACTTTTCCGCTTAGAAGCTCATCGGCTTCACTGAAGGGAGTTATATACACTGGTTGACGCCTTCTTCCATGACCGGGCAATTCAATATACGGCATAGCCGGGTGTTCACCCAAATATACCCTTGGGTAGTAGCCCACAGGTTCTGGTTCTCTTGACGTCCCTGCTCCGGCCGGTTTGAAGCCAAGGCCTTCCCTGTCTTTAACTTTTTGCCCGATATCCTTGAGCACGATTTTGCCAATAGCAAACTCCTTTTGCAGTTCGCCTTGCAAACTGCCTAAGACACCAGAGTTAATACGAACAATATCGACCTGCCTATAGTCTTCCCCGTTCTGTATTTTAGCGAATGTCTCCTGTTTGAACGGCGTACCATCAATCTCGGTCTCTATCAACCGCAATTCGTCTAAAATAGCGTTAGACAATTCCTGCCCTTCCTTTCCATATATCTTGTGCGGTACCCGCCCGTGTTTTCTTGACCGCAACCCTTTCTCAAAAGCCCTCTTTACATCAGGAAAAACATTGTGAGGAATATAAAGTTGCGTATCCAACGGGTATGTAATTAAATACAAAGGCACTTGTAACTGGTTTATCATCGTAACCAATTCCTCCGATGTCGGAGGCCGCCTGACATCGTCATATTGAACAGGAGCTCCCCAGAAACCTCTGAATTGGAAGCCATGAGCATCGGCGAGAACGACCGTTTTGCCATAACGATCAACCATCAGGGTGTCAATCCACGGATAAGACGCATGGATTTTATAGAACGCGCTTTCAGTCCAATCCCCGTTTTGTTCGCCGACCCGTTCCATCAAAGATGCAAGTCTTTGCTTCCTTTCACCGGCGGCGCCAGACGGTAAGTTTAGAAGCTCCGTATAGCCGTCCATTACAGGAGTAAAATTAATAATATCTTTTGGCCCGTCGGCTTCAGGAAGATTTGTCACTGCTGTTTGCGGCAGTCCCGTCCCAGTTTTTATAAAACCCATCGATCTGGTTGCCATAATGAAGTGTCACCGAATTTTGGAACTTTAACAGTTAACTATTTAATGCAGTGATTCGCGCACGATTGGCCAAGGCTTCTCAAACACCCCGAACTCGTAGCCTTTGTGGCTCATCTTTCCGGTGAGCAAAAACTCGACGAGCGAGAACGTATATATTGCGCAAAGGCGAAGGAAACCTTCGTGCTCAAATCGCCGCTGCGAGGTGACGCAATAATTGCGGATTAACACTTTACCCAGCCGGGACATCTTGCGAGAGAACTCAACGTCTTCTCCGAGACGGTGCGCAGGGAATCCGCCGGTTTTCAAAAAGTCACTTTTACGGCACGCCGCTGCCATCACGGCAGGCGCGCGGTTGATGCATCCAAGAAGTATAAACGCGGCGTAAACGAGCTTCAGCATCGCGCGATAGCGGAGCGGCGCGTCCATCCGCACTTCCGGGCCGAGCAGCGCAACGCGGGGATTTTTCAATCCGTCGTTTATAACGGAAAGATAATCCCGCGGCACTTTCGTGTCGGCGTCAAGAAAGAGCAGCAGCGTGCCGCGCGCCTTCTTTGCGCCCATATTCTTTGCGTGCCAAGGCCCGCGCTTCGCGGCGAAAACAATGCGCGCGCCGCATCGTTTCGCTGTCCGTATCGTCGCGTCCGTGCTATGGCTGTCAACAACGACGATTTCAAAGTCTTTGAACGTTTGTTTCCTTAGCGAGTCAAGCGCACGCCTTATGTAATGCTCTTCGTTGAGCGTCGGGATTATGACGGATATGCGCGGCATGGTAATGAATTTGCAGGGCTTCGGTTAAAGCTTTATAATTAGGAATGCTAACTTTGCTATGGGACAGTGTAGGCAACAATTGACGGAAGATGTGGCGCGTGCGGTAGAACAAAAATTAACGCAGCAACAACGGGAGTTTCTCACGGGCATTACGAGACCGCAGTTATTGGAAGACGCGGGTGCAGCATTATCAGTAGCATATCAGGGGCGCACGGCTCTTGGTTACCATCCTACTCTTTCACGATATGGCGACTGAAGTTCTGTTCTATTGTTTACTTCTAATGGATGATTATGAGATTGAATCAGCAAGAAATAGATGGCATCATATTATGCATGTTTACCGAACATAATAAAATACATATTTATCAAACATATTCATAATCAACCGCGTGACAACTCTTCATGATTCCGCTTGATATGAGAATAGAAAAAAGCGCCGAGAGCAGGATTTGAACCTGCGCGAGCATAAGCTCACACGCTATCTTTTGCGGCGGCGACTTGCCGCGCCAATTCCAGGCGTGCGCGTTGGACCAAGCTCCGCCATCTCGGCTTCTTTGTTAAGTAGAGAAGCAACGGTTAAAAGGATGACGGAAAACGCGCTATATGTTCACTACGGAAACCAAACATCCTGCGGCTATATCGTTTATGATGGCATACGCCTCGCGGATGGTTCCTCCGGTGCATTTGGCGGTCACCTCAATAACATTGGAGCCGCTTCCAAGAAAGGCATAGTTGCACGGTCCTGCGTTTACGCCGTTCAATCGTAATTGTTCAACATAGCCGCCTTCGACGTTAATAAGGGCAACAAGAGGGTCGCGCCCTATCGGGATTATCTCAAAATCCAGAGTTATACTAGGTTCGATGGTGTATATTGACATTCAAATCGCCTTAGAGCTTTTCCGCTTCGTCTATCAGCATGTTGGGTATGTCGTCCTTCACGAAGTAGCGC
>JACQIE010000050.1 GCA_016198645.1 Candidatus Aenigmatarchaeota archaeon
GCTTCGCATATCAGTAAGATATTCGTCCCCTTCGCCTTCCGGCAGATAAGGGGGGTTGAATGCTATCAGGTCGTATTTATCGCGCACTGCTGCGAACAAATCGGATTCTACTGCCGTGATGGCAACATCGTTTGCTATCGCGTTTTTCCGGGTGGCGGCAATCGAGTCTTTGCTTACATCAGTTGCCGTGACAATTGCGCCTTTCTTTGCCATCATTATCGCGATGATGCCCGAGCCGCATCCCATGTCCAGGCATCCCATGCCCGGTTTCGCGGCTTTGCGCGCTTCCTCTGCCAGAAGCAGCGAATCCTCTTCCGGATAATAGGCGTTCTCCGGCACGTCCAGTTCTATGCCGCTGCGAAAGAATTTCATGCGAAGATTCGCCAAGAAGAGGATTTAACCTTTTTGCGTGATTGAACTGGGCATGAAATCTGCAAATCGCCTGCTCGGGTGTTTAGTAAGGAAAGATGGATTATCATGCATGAGAAAGCTTGGCAGGTTCGTTTCCGGCTTTATTACAAGGAATTCCTCGTATACACAACGAGGGAAAGTTTTTGTTGTATTACGAGGAATTCAAAGATTCCTCGTATACCCAAAGACTTTCTGCAAAAAGTCTTTGTTGTACTTGTTTACCGTTTAGCAGAAAAACGCTAACCTGCATTTTGCTTCATCAGGACAAAGCTCACGACGTCATCATTCTGGTGAACGATACTGACCAGAAAGCGAAAGCAGCAGCCACGACGACTGCAATAAGCGGCACGACAAGCACGGCCACAACCGCTCTGCCGGTGCTCATTTTCTGCAGCGCCGAAATGCCTTTCACTTCAATATACAACGAGTAAAGCGATGCTACAATGCCTATGAAAGGAATTATGCCGAACAGTGCAGCAGGCGTTGCGCCGTACGCCAGTGCACGGTAAGTGTTGGCGTAGCCGCTCTTCCCCCCGAGCATCTTGACAGCGATGTGCATTATGCCGGCAGATAAGAATAATACGGCAATCTGAAGCAGCCATAGAATGGCCAGCCCTGCAATAACCGCGCCGCCCATCACGGGCATAGGCATGATTGAAAATCCGGCAGCCATCACCACCGCCAAAACGAGCAGCGGCACGCTCGAAATCACTGCATAGTATTTCATAGGTTCCGCCAGACCCTTTTCCTTCTTCACGGAAGCGAAAAACTTGTCCGGCCCCGTGACAACCGACATGGCATTATGGAAAATGCTTTTCACGGCTTTCATATCTATCTACTGATCAGGACGGTATAAATAGGTTTTTTTCGGAATTACAAACCTTAAATTGTTGCATCTGCAATACATTATTTCATGGAAGACCTACACTCACTTGTAAGACTCTATTCTCTTGCGAACGCCGTTGAGCACGACGGCAAAGCCGTGGAAAACAGCGTCTTAAGCAAGCTTCTCGGCGACAAGCCGGAGCTGCGCGCGCACGTCCAGGAGCTCCGCTCTCTTGTCGAGGATGAGGTGAAGAAAGTGAACGCTCTTTCTCCCGAGAAACAGAAACAGGAACTGGACGACGGAGGCTACGTGAAAGAGGAGAAGAAGGAAGAAAAGAAGGAACTGCCGGAGCTGGATGTGGACAGGAAGGGGTTTGTCGTACGCTTTGCACCCAATCCGGACGGCGCGCTGCATCTCGGCAATGCGCGCCCTGCGCTGCTTAGCGACGAATATGCCAAGAAATACAGCGGAAAGTTTATCCTTCGTTTCGATGACACGGACCCGAAGATAAAGGTGCCGGAGAAGCGGTTCTATTCATGGATACGCGAAGACCTGAAGTGGCTCGGCGTTAATGTCCACAAGGAGGTCATTTCCTCATCGCGGTTGCCGATTTATTACAAGCACGCTGCGGAGCTCATATCAAGAGACGCCGCGTACGTTTGCACGTGCGGCGATGCATGGAAGACCGCGCGCGATGCGGGCAAGCCGTGCGTGTGCCGTTCACTGGACAGGAAAGAGAATGCAAAACGCTGGAAAGCCATGCTTTCCCATAAGTTCAAGGAAGGCGAAGCCGTGCTGCGCATAAAGACGGACATAGAAGCAAAGAATCCTGCAGCGCGCGACTGGCCCGCCGTGCGCATCGTTGACAGTCCCGTTCACCCGTTGAAAAAAGCCCACGTATGGCCGCTCTACAATTTTGCTTCAGCCATAGACGACCACTTGCTGGAAATAACCCACATATTCCGCGGGCAGGAGCATTCCACGAACGAGGTGAAGCAGCGTTATCTTTACGAGCACATGGGCTGGAAATATCCCGAAGTTATAATTTTAGGAAGGTTCTCAATGTCCGACATGGTTCTGAGCAAAAGCGAGATAAGAGCCGGCATAGAAAAAGGCGATTTCCAGGGCTGGGACGACCCAAAGGCCGGAACGCTGCGCTCGTTCCGCCGCCGCGGCTTCCTGCCCGAAGCGCTGCGGAAAATCGTAGTGGAAGTCGGTGCGCGGCCCAACGACATAACCATTTCAACGGAAAATCTGGCTGCTTACAACAGAAAGATGGTCGATATTACCGCGCCCAGATTCTTCTTCGTCGCCGAGCCGAAGCCGATAACGCTCAAGGGAAACGTGAAAAAATCAGTGAGCGCAAAAATCCATCCGGCAAGGGAGGCGCTGCGCACGATACTCGTAGGCAGCAAAATCTACGTTGATAAGGAGGATTTCGACAAGTACAAAGGCATAGAAGTCCGTCTCAAGGACTTCTGTAACGTGAAGCTTGCGGATATGGCAGAAGTAACCGGTTATGATATCAAGCCCACGCCGAAGATACACTGGGTTCCCGAAAAAAGCGTGACCGTGCGCGTCATCACGCCCACAGGCACGATAACAGGCATTGGTGAAAGAAATATACTCAAGGCGAAGAAAGGGCAGGTCGTCCAGTTCGAGCGCTTCGGCTTCGTGCGCATTGAGAACAAGGAAAAGAGCAGCGTTGACTGCATCTTTTCGCACGAATAACGTGATGGGTTAAAACAGCCAAAAGCTGAAAACGAAGGTCCGTTACCTAATCACCAAATAATTTAAGCATTTCTCCCAATATTCTGGGTTATGTTCAGGCCTGAAGACATTTTTTTCTGCATTCTTCAGGTCGTCGCAGCACTGCTCATTTTCTTCCGCGTGGACTGGATGCCTGACTTTATCCTGATACCGGTCGCATTTCTGCTCGTCATTTCCGGCCTTATAGACCTGTTCGGCGGGTAAACAGAAAAATCGCATCATCGCTTTCCGAGAATCCGCGCAATAGCTTTTTCTGATATCGGACCCTGCCTCAGCACAAAGTGCTTTGTCGTGTCATAAATCGTGGACGCCCTTCTCTTTCGCAGCCTGCCCCCGTCCACTATTGCGTCTACTTTGCCGCCAAAAAGCGCCACGACTCCTCGTGCGTCGTAAATTGGCGGTTCGTCTGCAAGGTTCGCGGATGTTGCGGTAAGCGGTTTTTCCAATCTTTTTGAAATCGCGTTTGCAAAGTCGTGCGAGGAAATGCGGAAAGCGACCGAGCTTTCGTTTTTCGTGGGCACGACCAGCGTAAGAGGGCCCGGCATGAACGCTCTCGCGAGCTTTTTCGTTTCTTCGTTTATCATCGCATACTTTTTCATCACGGCAAGGCTCGGCACGATGACAGGAAGCCTTTTTTCCACGTTTCTGCCCTTCGCTTTGAATACCTTTCTTACGGCGCGCGGATTCGTCCAGTCCGCGCCGATGCCGTAGCTCGTTTCCGTGGGATACACGACGACGCCGCCCTTTCTGATTATCGCGGCTGCTTTTGACGGGGCGTTCTTGTCGCCAGTCGCCAGAATGAGAGTCTTCATAACCAGAATTCTTGCTATATATATTTATGGCAACGCCTTGCAGAAAGCTTTTAAAGCATATATTTTATAGTTACTCTATGGTAGCTACAAATAGCACGAATACAAGATACGCCGTGCCGACGTCGGCAGGAAATCTGTTCTTTCCTATGTCGGGCGAGAACGGCACTCTGCCTACGGTGCCCGTGGACAAGGACGGTCGTACGGAACGCTATGTTACGGAGCTTGAGAAGGGAGATAAAATATACTTAGAAGGGGAAGGAGTGCCGGAAGATTCCGCCAGTTTCTCGGATATAAGAGGAATACTCAGCGCAAACGTTCCGGGCTACCGGCAGGCGCGTGCCGCCAACTTCATTGAACATGGCTTTCCCGACGAAAAGAGGACGTACGAAGTCCCGCGCCTTAAATACGACCTGTGGCACGCCGTCGCCGCGCAGAATCCTTCACTGCTTGCGGTGGACGAGCTTGCGCGTCTTGATGAATGCATCTTTGAGCGTCCCAGCGGTGAAAACAATGCATACGGATTCAGCGGCAAGACCGTGTCAGAAGTGGCTGCTTATATAGAGGGCGTATCCAAAGCCGCCTGCGAAAGAGAAGGCGTGCCGTGGAAATACACGAAAGGGACGCAAGCCGCGAAAGATTGGCTCAACGGCAGTGTCATACATCCCAGGCACAAGTCTGATAAGCCCGAAGATTTGGAAGATGCCATTTGGATAGGGTATGCGCTGGGTTCGGACGAATTAATGAGCAGGTCGTTTGAAATATACGACGCTGCCGTCGCCGCGCAGGAAAATCCCGCGGCAAAGGACGCGAACGATTATTTCCGGTTGACGGACGGGCACAGCAACGTGGCAAGGCTGATGCGGGGCATGATGGGAGAGCACAAGCAAGGCGAAAGAGAGTCGGCGCACGTCCGTGGGAATCACGGCAGGGTTTACAGCAATACCCGCGAATGGGCGGATGCAGTGAGACGGGAATTGAAAGCACGCATACAACACGGCATCCGGGAGATTCAGGTGTATGACAAAGGAAAATTGGTGGAAGTCGGAACGCCTGCCGACGAGCCGGAGCCGCACGCTCGCGGCATGACAAGGAAGCCAGTATTGATAACGAGCGACGAGAGACGGGCGGATGTCTACGATATGTTAGGAATAACATCCAAGCCGCCGAGCAGGCGGGACACGCTGAGAGGCGCGCTCATGGACGCCGCCGATATCATGACAATTGCGTACGGTAAAATAGTTCAGGCATATCTGGATTTCAAATCAAGACCTGCGGTTACTGTTACAGCAGGGGTAGATTTCAGGTTGTCGGAAATAGAAGGAAAAAGATATGTAATCCTAAGACCCGATTTTCTGACACTTTTCGCAGCAGGCGTCGACGCCACACAATTATATATAGATAATGTTAATTTTGCGCACGGTTCACGGA
>JACQIE010000047.1 GCA_016198645.1 Candidatus Aenigmatarchaeota archaeon
ATACAGGAAACGTCCGCGAGGTCGCCATGCGCTAGCTCAAGGAGCAGGCGAAAGAACTGAATAAAGAAAAGTTTGAATTTGCATTCGTAATGGACAGGCTAAAGGAAGAGAGAGAACGCGGTCTCACGATAGACATCATGCACCAGCGTTTCGACACTCCAAAATATTACTTCACCATGATAGACGCTCCCGGCCATCGTGACTTCGTCAAGAACATGATTACCGGTACGTCTCAGGCAGACGGCGCTATATTAGTAGTGTCCGCCAAGGAAGGCATACAGGACCAGACCAAGGAGCACGCTTACCTCGCCAAAGTTCTGGGCGTGCCGCAAATGGTAGTTGCAATCAACAAAATGGACGCCATGAACTGGGAAGAATCCAAATACAACGAAACGCGCGACGCGGTAAAGAAGCTGCTTAGCGGCGTGGGCTACAAGGTCGACTCAATCCAGTTCGTTCCCACTGCCGGATATCTCGGCGAGAACGTCGCCAAGAAATCGGACAAGATGCCGTGGTACAAGGGCCCGTGCATCGTTGAAGTGCTTGACAGCTTCGTAGTGCCTGCGCAACCCATTGATAAACCGCTGCGCATACCCATACAGGACGTGTATTCCATCAGCGGAATAGGCGTGGTGCCTGTCGGGCGCGTGGAAACGGGCATACTGAAAGCCAACGACAAGGTTATCTTCATGCCCTCCAACGTTCAGGGCGAAGTGAAGACCATAGAAATGCACCATGAGCAGGTCACCGAAGCGCGGCCGGGCGACAACATCGGCTTCAGCGTGAGAGGCGTGGACAAGAAAGCCGTGAAGCGCGGCGATGTGGCATGCCACGTTGACAGCATGGCAAAACCCGTCAAGGAGTTCACGGCGCAAATCGTCGTCCTCAACCATCCGAGCGTCATGAGCAAGGGCTACACGCCCGTGTTCCACATCAATACGTCTCAGGTAGCCTGCACGGTTATCGAGATAGTCAAGAAAATTGACCCGAAGACCGGCGCTGTGGCACAGGAGCATCCCGACTTCATCAAAACCGGCGACGTGGCAGTGATAAAAGTGAAGCCCACGAAACCGATGATAATCGAGAAGCAATCCGTTATGCCCGACATGGCGAAGTTCGCCATCCGCGACATGGGGCAGACCGTCGCTGCAGGAATCTGCATCGACACCGTCATTGAGTAAAAGGGTTTTTGCTTTTCTTTTTTCTGCTTTGTCATCCGCTCCTTATTTATATTTTTCTCCCAAACCATTCAAATGGTGTACCTCAGCCCGACAAACAGGGAGGCGCGCTTCTGGCTCAAAGGCTGCCCGAGAGACAACGGCGATCTTTATTTTGACAGGGATATGTATGGTCCCTTCGTGTCCTGCCTTCAGTGCGGATACTATCTCACGGACAACCAGATGCGCGTGTTGATGTCGCTAGGCACGTTGCGTGAGCAGCCACACGCATATTCACCGCAAGAAAACGGCAACCGCAATTAGTAAATAATCCCGCCACACGGTGTATGATACACCACTGTGTATCAAGTTGCTCGTGGCGGGCGTTTAGTAAGGAAAGGACTCTTCGCCAGTGATTTTTAGCGGCGCGGGCTCGTTTTCGATTTTATTACGAGGAATTAAAATATTCCTCGTATACCCAAGTAGTGAAAGTCTTTGTTGTACTTGTTTACAGTTTAATTAGGGAATAGCACACTAACCCGCCATTATCTCATCCACCCGCTAAAGACGAGTGGTTTTCAATATGCGGATTGTAAAGGAACGGAAATCCATCCTGCATCAAACCCGCGGAATATCAGACTTTTAAGCTTAACCAGTAATGTAATAGGGATTGTTATGCAGACCGCGCGGGTAAAACTGACTGGAAGGCAGCCTGATACTCTTGACAAGATTTGTTCGGAGATAAAAGATATGTCAGAGAAGCTCGGCGTGTCCGTGTCCGGGCCGATACCAATGCCCACGAAGAAGCTGCGCGTTCCCGTGATGAAGACGCCCTGCGGCGACGGCATGCACCGCGGCGGAGGCGGGGGCAACTGGGAAACGTGGGAGTTGCGCGTTCACAAGCGCATTCTGGACATAGGCGCCAGTGACCGTGTTCTCCGCCAGATAACTCGAATACGAATCCCGCGTGACGTCAATATTGAGATTGAACTGACGGACTGATTCTTTAGTAAAAAATCAAATGTATTTATCAAAGATTGCGTCCAGATTTTTTCGCAGCATGATAAAATAATCCTGTGGTATTTGAGTCGTACTCGCTTCCGTGAAATCTACATATCTGTAGTGCCACTCTGCATCATGATATAAGCATTCTTGTGAATGTCGCAAAATGTCTACCACATGGTTTCTGGAATTCAATTCTTGATACATCTTCCATTGAACGTCTTTAGTAGAAGCGTTCAAATATCTATCTTCCATTCTAGTTCAATGCAAATCCCCGAAAAGCTGCGCGCCCGCCTGAAGAAGCTGGGCATTGACGAAAGCATTTACGAAATGCGCTCCCGTAAATGCGTTCTTTCCCGCGCCGCCGGAGAGAGAGTGCCGTGGTGCGATGACGCGCATTACGTAGATGAAAATTATGACGGAGCGTTAAAGTTTGACCCTGTTTCCCTCGTGCCGTGCCTCGCGCTTGAGCCGAATAATGATGATAAAATACTGGACATGTGCGCCGCTCCGGGGACCAAGACGTTTATTTTGTCGTTTCTGGCGCCTAAAGCGAAGATTACTGCCAACGACATAAATCCCCGCCGAGTGATGCGCCTGCGTGCCAACGCGATAAAATACGGCATGAACTGCGAGATAACGAACGTTTCCGGCCGATTGCTGACGGGAAGCTACGATAAAATTCTCGTTGACGCCCCGTGCAGCGGCGAAGGTATGATAAACAAGAAAGACAAGCTCTTCCGCCACTGGAGCGAGAAGAGGATAAAGTTTCTGGCGAAGAAGCAGAAGAAGCTGATAAAGCACGCTTTCGCGCTGCTGAAGGAACGCGGCATTCTCGTTTATTCAACGTGCACCTTCTCGCCGGAAGAGAACGAGGGCGCCGTGGATTTCCTTCTGAAGAAGAATAAAAACGCCGTGATTGAAGAGATAAACGTCCCGGTGAAGCACGCATCGGGCGTCACGACGTGGGACAAAAGCTACGACGGGCGCGTCGCATCGTGCGCACGCATATATCCGCAGCACAACGGCACTGGTGGGTTCTTTGTCGCGAAGATACGGAAGACGAGCAGTAAATAATCCCGCCACTAAGACGCACAACTGTGCGTTTGACTCAACGGGCATTGTGAAAGAGAAAAGAACTCCTAAGAACGGTTCGGTTTTTGGCAGCGGATTCGTTTACGGCTTTACTTGCCACCGTAGAACCGTTGAGACATGGAACGCGCGTCAACCCCTGTAAAAGTGCCGGTATTCATCGTGCGTTCCAAGGACGACACAACATCCAAAGGATGCACTCCGTAATAAAAATCAGCCTGTGCCAGGTTAGGAAATAATTCCCTCAATGAAATTATGTTGATACTCCCTTTAACCAGCGTCATAGTATCCTCATGAGGCGCTAACGGTGGATATGACAATTCCCGCACTATGTGGACTCTGGAGCTATCGGGACGGAATGGCAATCCGCAGGCTCTCCTCCTGCTTCCTTAATGGTTTTGCACGCCGTATTTGTCCTGTTCGCATATCTGACATTATCAGGCACGATTTGGTCCATGTGCACCAGCCATAACACATATTTATTCTGCATTTGTATGCCCATGATAAGCCACAAATAGAGGAATCTATATAAGCTTTATTCGGAATATTCTGAAAGTGATATTATGGAACGCACTCTAATAATATTAAAACCGGACGCGGTGAAGCGTGGGCTGGAAAAAGATATAGTGAAACGCTACGAGAAAGCCGGGCTGAAGCAGGTCGCCCGTAAAGAGTTGAGCGCTTCCGTGGCGCTTCTCCGCGCTCATTACTCAACGCATGTCGACAAGCCGTTCTACCCGAACTTGGAAAAATTCATGGCATCCGGCACTGTCGTGGCGATGGTCTTTGAAGGCAAGGATGCCGTTGCCGCCGGGCGAAAAGTAACCGGTGCTACGAAACCCGCTGACGCCGAGAAAGGAACGGTGCGCGGCGATTTCCGCGACGCCTCGCTCACGGGCGAGGACGCCATAACGAAGAACATGGTCCACGCCTCCGCCACGAAGGAAGAAGCCGAGAAAGAGATAAAATTGTGGTTCGGTAAACTATGATAAGCGCCACGCCCGTGCGCCGGCTGGCGTTTGACCTGTTTCTCTTCACGCTTGGCATTGCCGCGCTTGTTTCGTTCTACATGGACAACGCGATATTGACGGCATTGCTGCTTATCAACTGGGCAGCGATACTTTCCGTTTGGCGGAGGAAAGGCGACGCGTATTTCCTGCTTATTGGCGCCGCCATGGGCGCAGCAGCCGAAATAACGGCAATCCACTATGGCGCGTGGCAGTATGCGAATCCAAGCTTCTTCGGCATTCCGCTTTGGCTGCCCATAGCATGGGGAATAATCGCCGTGTTGATTAGGAGGATAGCCGAGTCTGTTTCCGAGATAACGGCGCGATGAATGCATTGAGAGTTGTTAATAATACCGTTGGCGAAGGATGTGCGGCAAAAGCGAAGCTGTTAAGCAGTTGTGTCTTTGAACAACTTCGCATCATACACCATGTGGCTGGCTCGTTTTCGGCTTTACTTGTTTATCGTTCAGTAGAACACTAACCCGCCTTTGTCTCCTTTCGCAACGTACAACTATGCGTCCAATAACTTCTGTGGATTTCGTAACACAGTTTAGTGAAAGTTACAATTTCTTCGCTTCTTTCCCGTGAACAACGATTTCCGCCTTCTCCAGAGTTTTCGTGACGAGCGCGTCCATGTCAATTTTTGCTTCGTCTTCTTTTATCTCGTCCAGTTTCGCGCGCGTCTTCGGGTGGACGGCAATGATAGAACAGCAGTCCTTGTATTCTTTGATTGACTCCTGATACGTGCCTATCTCTTCTGCCTTGGCGATTATTTCGTCCTTGTTCATGCCGATAAGAGGGCGAAGTATAGGAAGCGTCACGGCTTCTTCCGACGCGGAGATGTTATCAAGAGTTTGCGATGCCACCTGCCCGACGCTCTCTCCGGTCACGAGCGCTTTGGCATTTTCCTTCTCCGCTATCCGCTCGGCAACGCGGTTCATGAATCTCCGGAAAAGAATGAGCTCGTTTCTTCCTGCCACGGACAGGGCAAACAAGTCGTATGGCACGAGATAAAGCCGCGCTGCCTGCGAATATTTGCTTAGTTTGTCAACAAGAGTGCCTATCTTTGACTTCTTCGCTTCTTCCGCATTCCGCAAGGCGTAGAAATGAACGTAAACCGGCCGGCAGCCGCGCTTCATCATGTGCCACGCCGCGACGGGCGAGTCTATGCCGCCGGAAAAAAGAACGACGGCTTTGCCGCTGCTGCCGACGGGAAGCCCGCCCGCGCATCTTATTTTTTCCGTGTAGAGCAGCGCGCGGTCTTTGAGTATGTCAACGTAGAGCGTAACTTCCGGTTTCTCTAAATCAACAATATAGCCGTTTTTTTCCAGTTCTTCGCCCATCGCTTTGTTAATCTCTGGCGAATTCAAAAAATCTTTTGCCGCGCGGGAGGATTTTATTTTGAAAGTTTTGTTTTTACTGAGAAGAGCCGCCGCCTCTTCTTTCATTTTCCGCATGTCCCGCCCGCACGAGCGCGCAAGATAGAAATGCGATATGCCAAAGACATTCTTCAGCTTCTCCGCAATCCGCGCCTTGCCCGAATCGGGCGTGAAATTTATGACGATTCTGTCGCGCAACGTTTCAACGGAGAACAATTCGCCCTTCAGCGCTTTCCTCATGTTGTCCCGTAGCTTCCGCACGAAATACTGCCTGTTATTGCCTTTCAGCGATATCTCCGGATAATGTATGCCTATGCACTCCATGACAAGCGTTTGAAGGGAACGCTTTTAACGTTCATCGCCCGCCGTTTAGCCCGTCCAACGCGGTTTCAAAGAAAGCGTTACCGTACCCACATCGTCCCGGACCTATGCACGTTATTCTCCGTACCCTTCCATAGCGTGCCGCAGGACGCGACTATCCCGAAGCCGGTATGGCAGCTAGTGTATTGCCATACGGTGTTGCACTGGCTGTTTGCGGTAAATGGCGAATATCCGTTGCCGCAGTTGCTATAATAAGAAACTGCCTCGTTCGCCCACGCGCCGCCGTAAGTGTTTTTTCTTGTCTGCTCAAAAGGATCCCCGGAAACGGGCTTTATGTTGTTGAAGTCCGCTGCATAGCCGTTATTCCATTGAAAATAATACCTGTCGCTGAACGAATCAAAGAGGAACCGTGTTTCATAAGCGCCGCCTGCGGCTTTCCCTGCGCTGATTATCATGGCATTGCTTAGCTTGGCAACCGCGCTTTGCGTGGGGCTCGTCAGCGTGCCGACTGCGGCACTCGTTGCGTGGGCCTCCGTTCCGGCTTTGGCGCGGACAGCCAGCGTCCATCCCCCGCCGTCCGTGGTCATGTCGCAATAAACCTGCGTGGGTGTGCCGCTTATGTTGACAGTGTAAAGCCCGTCCCCGTGTGCGTCCAGCGCCCCTGCATACTCTTTGCATCTTCTTGGCATCGGGAATTGGATATCTTTCGCCGCAGTATTGGCAGGCGCGGCAACGGATATTTTACGGGAACCCATAAGAATACTTGCATCGGTTATCGTGAAAGTCTGCACTCCGCCCGGCGGTATCGCGCCTCCCGCAGCGGCTACAGGCTGGCCGGAAACCAGAACCGTCACATCACCGCTCTCAATCTGCACAGTCCCGACGTTCTTCACGGTAACCTGATTCCCTGCAACAGCTACAATATCCACGTATTTCTGGGCTCTTGACACCTGCTGTGCCGCTCCCTGTTCGGCTTGCGTGCCGCTCGTCTGCACGGCACTCTGGAAGAAAGCGGCAGCGAAGCCGATGATGGATATCG
>JACQIE010000048.1 GCA_016198645.1 Candidatus Aenigmatarchaeota archaeon
ATCATACGCTATTTAAAACTATCGCCAGACGACTGGACATCTCCAATGAAAATATAAATACGTGGGACGGCTTTGCACCAAAAGCCGGCATGAAATTCTTTTAAATGGAGTTCAGCGGTTCCTCGGATTCGCGCGATTATTTCCTTTTCATCGCATCCTTGAGCAACTTTGCGACCTCGTTGCCCTCGGCGCGCCCGCGGACGCGCGACATCACCATCCCCATGAGGGCGCTCTCCTCCCTGCCGGGGTTTGCTTTGACCGTTTCCTCAATAATCTGCGCTAACTCCTTGGCGTTAAGAGGTGCGAGCGCCTTCGCCGCTTCTTCAACTGTCGCGCCAAGTGCCGCCGCTTCCAGCGCTTTCGTCACGGAGCTTTTCGGTATTTTGCCCGATTCAACCAGTGCGAAGAGCTTATCGAGCTCGTCTTCCGTTATTCGCTCAACGCCCAGTCCTTTTCTTTTCAGTTCTTTCATCGTGGAGAGAAGCGTCGTGGCGACAAGCATAGGCTCAATTTTATGCTTCTTCAGTGCGTTCTCGTAGTCGTGATAAGACCCGGAACGGGCCAGTTGCGCCGCCACATCCGGGGGCAAAACTTTTTTTAAGTCCCGCTCCCGCTCCTCTATCGTTTGCGGGACGTCGACTTTCATTCCACCAAGAGACGTGAAAGGCACGTCCGTTTCGGGATACATACGCTCCGAGCCGGGCAGCGGCCTCGTATAACGAGAACCGACGCCGTCGGCAACGCGCGTTTCCTTGGGCACGCCCTGCAGCGCGAGAGAAGCGCGCTCTAACACGGCGTGCGCCGCCTTTTCAGGCGCACGACCGGCCACTATAAAAATCAAGTCATTCTGTGAAGCGCCCATAATTTCTTTCAGCTTTGAAAATTCCCGCGTCAACCCGTACTTCGCAACGTCCTCGTCCGAATGCATTATTCCGTAGCCGTAAGCGGCGGCGTAACCGGAAAGCTCCTTGCCGAACGTCCGGTCGCCGCATTGTTCACGAAGCAACGAAGCGAAACCACGAAGGATGCCGGCGATAACTTTGCCGCCTTCGTTCAACGCGTTGCGAATAAACTCTGACTCGCTGGCCGCGAACGTGGAAGTAACATCTTTCGTGCCGCCGGCGGACGCTTTTCGCGCTGCGAGCTTTTCCTTTATTCCCAACAGCGACTCCTGCCGTGCAATTTCGTTGCTTACCGCATCGGGTATCCGCTCCAATTCTTGGAACCCCTTTATCTCGACGCGGGTGCCGCCGGGAACGGAAACGTTTATGTCCTGACGAATGGAGCCAATGCCGCGGCGCACGCGCAGCGAGCGCAACAGTGTGCCTATCGCTTCAGCTGCTTCTCGCGCTTCGCCAGGCGATGCTATATCGGGCTCTGTGGCTATTTCTATAAGTGGAACGCCCAGCCTGTCCAACCTGTATTCGTTGACGCCGGAAGAAGGAGCGGAATCTTCTTCGAGGCAAACTGTTTGAATGCGCAGCATTTTGCTTTTCAGTTTTATTGAGCCGCCCAGCGCCACGAGCGCCGTGCGCTGGAAACCGGAAACGGCGGAGCCGTCAGCGACTGTCTTGCGCATCACGTGAACTTCATCGACCGGCTCCGCGTGCAGCAGCTTGCACGCCTGCAACGTTATGCGAAGAGCCTCTTCGTTTATTACATTGGGGGGAGACTCATCAAGCTCGACTAAACACGACGTGCGAGGGTTGAAACGATACGTGAATTCCCGCCCCTTCGCGGCTTCATAGAACGCTGCCGGGTCAACGTTGCCCATTTCGCCGGCAACGGCGCGCATGCGGCGCTTCGCCGACAACGGAAAAGATTCTTCCTTTAATATCGGGCAGGCGCAGAATAATTTATGCGCAGTGTCAAGCTGCTGGTGAATCTCCAGGCCGATTTTTACGGGCATGACAAAAAATGGAATGGAAAGTTAAAATATGTATAACAGCAGGTAAATAATCCTGCCACACGGTGCATGACGCGCAATGCTGTATGACGGCTTCGCTTTCCGTCGCGTCAAGTTGCTCGTGGCGGGCGTTTAGTAAGGAAAGGACTCTTCGCCGGTGATTTTTGACGGGGCGGGTTATCTTCGGCTTTTACTTGTTTACCGTTTAGTTAGTGTACGTTAACCCGCCCTTGCCTCTCTCCCGTAACGCACAACTGTGCGTCCAATTGCTTCGGCGGCTTTCGATGAGCGGGTTGTAAACCACCCGCAACAAGACTGCCAAAGGCGATTGCGCAATGACGCATAATGCTGTAACTCGGCTTTACTTCAGGAAATATTCAGGCTCTATCTTCTCCACTATCTCGCCGCAGATGTTTTGGAGCATTATTTTTTCCGCTTCTTTCGGGAAGTTGCCCAGCGACCATATGAGCTTGGCATAAGCGGCTTCGCTCGTCATGCGCAACGGTATCACGCCCGCTTGCTGAAGACGCCGGCCCGTTGAATAAACGTTCATGTTCACGCGCCCGTACGGGCACTGCGTCACCATGAATAATTTTGTTTTTTTAGACAACTTCGCTATCGTCCGAAGAAGCCTGGCATGATGAGCGGTATACTTGTCTAACGCAGTAACAGGCGCGTTGCCGAGGCCCGTGCCTTC
>JACQIE010000049.1 GCA_016198645.1 Candidatus Aenigmatarchaeota archaeon
ACCTTGTCATAGAGCACGTTCACGCCTATGACGCGCAGCCGCAGCACGTCCTCGGCGAGCTTCTTCTTGTCTTCGCTCTGTTCCACGATTTTCACCTTCCTGCCCAGTTTTTCTTCCAGTGCCCTGACACCGCTCCCGCCCCTGCCTATAATGGCTCGTGCGTCCGCCGGCTTCACCATGACAAGGACCTTGCCCGCGTCCACGATTTTCACCGCTTCGAGCGGATTCAGCGCACGCGCCACGTCCACATCCAACTGAGACAGTCTGCCCTCTTCCAGCTTCTTCTTGCAACTCTGGCAAAGCAGCTCGCCGTTCCTGCAGAACGAGCACAGTTTTTCCATGCTTCTCATTAACAAAAAAGACTTTTAAAAGACTCCTTCCGTCTTTCTATATACATTAAACCAATATGGCATACGACGCAGCGAAGCGAAGGAAGAATCGATACGATAGGGATACGACGCAGCGAAAAGCAGCAGGCATAATATGGGATACGCACTTGCGAGCAAAGCGAGCGAGGGGTATTATGGCATTCGTTAAAGACTTTGTATGGAAAAGCGGCATGAGCGTGGAAGAGCTCGTCTCTGCGCTGGGCAGCGTAGGCTTCCAAAGCGTGGAGCTGGACAAGGCTTCGCGTATAATCGTCAAGATGAAAGAGAGCGGCGCTAAGGTGTTTCTCACTTTTACGTCCAATATGGCGACGTCCGGGCTGCGCGGCTTTTTTGCGCAACTGGCCGCAATGAGGATTCCGGATATCATGGTGACTACAGTCGGAAGCATTGAAGAAGACATGATGCGCTCGTTCGGCGAAAAGTTTGCCATCGGCGACTTCAGGCCCGACGATTTTGCTCTCTACGAAGAAGGCGTCAACCGCGTCGGCAATATCTATGTTTCCAACAGGAGCTACGAAAACTTCGAGAGCAAGGTGAAGCCGATGCTGGAAAAACTCTATGCCCGGAAGAAAGTGTGGCCTGTGTCAGAAATGCTTACGGAAATTGGGTTGGCGCTCAACGACGAAAGCTCTATATTATATCAAGCTGCGAAAAACGGCATACCAATCTTCTGTCCGGCAATAACCGACGGTGCGCTGGGCTTTCACCTGTTCATGTTCCAGCAGGACCATCCGGACTTTGTCGTGGACGTGGTCAAGGATTTCGCGAATATTCTCTTTGCCACGAGCCAGGACGAGAAGAAAGGCGCTATATGCCTTGGAGGCGGCGTATCGAAACATTATGCCATATTTTCCTGCCTGCTTAACGGCGGGCTGGATTACGCTGTGTACATGACCACTGCTCACGCGACGTCCGGCAGCATGAGCGGCGCGACCACGAGCGAAGCCAAGAGCTGGGGCAAGATAAAGGACGACTCGGACGTCGCAACGGTCATAGGCGACGTCACCATTACTTTTCCGCTTGCCATGATAAAGGCGCTGGAAGAGCTGAAGCGAAAGGGTGTCCTGAAGTGAAGGCGCGTTTTCTTTTGAGCAGGAGTAAAGTTCTTGCCCAGTACAAAGCCGTCCGAGAGCTGTGCGACTCTGTTTCTTACAGCGTGAAGACGAACCCTGAAGTAACCGAAATCTTGGAGAAAAACACAGATTCCATGTTCAGCGTCCACTTCGCAACGTATATGGACGCCGTGAAAGACAAAAAAAAGATGTGGTTTCTTGCTCAATCGTGGAAAAGCGAAGACATCGACGTTCTTTCCCGAAAGGGCGTAGAATCATTTATCGTAGACAACGAAAATGACCTTAATGTTCTTTTAAAATGGCTTGAGAAGAAAGACGCTAAAATCAACCTTTTGCTCCGCATGAGGATGAAGGAGCGGACGATACACACGGAGCGCCACTTCGTCTTCGGCTTTTTTTCGTCGCAGATAAACGCATTTATCCCCGAACTGCGGAAAAACCATCGCATAGGCAAACTCGGCATCCATTTTCATCGAAAGACGCAAAATATCAGCGAGTGGGAACTGAAGAAAGAGCTGGAAGAAAACCTGAGCAAAGAAACGCTTTCGTCTATAGACGCCGTGAATATAGGAGGCGGCCTGCCGGTCGAATACAAGAATCACGCAATAGCTACGCTCCCCTACATATTTTCAAAAATCCGCGAGCTTCGCGAGTGGCTTAACTCTCAAAATATAAAATTAATCATTGAACCCGGCCGCTTCATCGCCGCGCCTTCCATAAAGTTAGAAGCGGAAATAATCAACGTCTACAACGGCAACGTGATAATCAACTGCTCCGTCTACAACAGCGCGATGGACACGTTCGTGGCGCATATCCGCCTGCTCATTGACGGCGAGAAGGCAAGCGGCACGCCTTATACCGTGAAAGGATACCTGCCCGATTCCATGGACGTCTTCCGCTACCGCGTCTATCTTGACGCGCCGAAAGCCGGCGACAAGCTGATATTCCTAAACGCCGGCGCCTACACGTATCGCGCGGACCTGTGCAATGTCGAGAAGCTGGAGACGATTGTTGTGGAATAGATTAGTAGTAAAGATTGTATTTTATTGTATCATGCTGAAATCACCGTTGATAATAACAGGCTGCATTATTCTTACCTCATGCGCCCATCTGGTTTCGGACGGCGACGGAGTTGGAAACAAAAGAAATATCTTTTTGCCGAGATAATACGCAAGCCCCATCTCTATCATAGCAGACGTTCCTATGTATCCTTTGATCCCGTTTTTATCGTGATTTACTATCAGTATTGCATCGCTATCCGCTATCGAATCCATACACGTCTTTAACACATTATTCTTTACACAATGTTCAAAATCCGCATCGAGATCGTCAATAAGGTCAGAGTTTTCAATATGTGATTCAACGTCACACGGCACTTCTACGAAATGCCCCAATTCTTCCAAGCTCTTTTTCGCATGAAGCATCTCTTTAGAAAAACCCATGCTTCCGCAAATCATTATTTTCATACTTTCCCAAGCATCCTCATAATAATATGCGCGGCTTTGAAACCAGTCGCCGACGGCAGCGTGTCGTCCGCGATTTCGCAGATGTCCATGGAGTCGCATTTTATTTTATCCAGAATTTTGTCTAACGTTTCCATAGACATCCTGCCCTCAGGCAGGCCCGTAGCCGCGCCTTCCAGAATGTCCACGTCTATCGTAAGATGAACCGGCCCTTTGACGACGGGCGTTTTTTTCAGAAACTCGTCTGCCGTTAGCGAAACAATGCCCTTCTCCTTTGCAACCTTCTTCTCCTCTTCGCTCCACGAAACTACGCCTATCTGCACGATTTTCGCAAGCTTCGAAGCATGATAGCCCCACGTCTGGTGCATATATTCGTTACCGAGATACTCGCGGCGCAAGTCCGCGTGCGCGTCCAGATGAATTATCGTTTTCGGCTTCAACGTTTCCACGATGGGCAACGTTATCAGGTGCTCGCCGCCCACGAAAATCGGGAAAGCCTTTGTGTTCTCAGCCTTCATGTCGGCAATCGTTTCCCGTATCCGCTTCGCCGTAAGCTCGTAGGAACCGGGCACTATCTCCACATCGCCGGCATCGCACAGCTTTATCTTTTCAAATATCCTTTTCCCGCCCACGTAGTCCTCGGTCAGCTTCAGCGCCTCCCGCACCATCACCGGCCCGTAAATAGCAGGCTTGCTCGTGGACGTGGAAGCGAACGGCACGCCGATAAAAACCGCGTTTGCTTCGCGCAACGCGTAGTTGAAAGGCACGAACGTGTTGGAGGTATGGAACATGAGAAGAAATCTGGAGGAGTCTTTAAAAATCCACTGCTTAAAAATTGCGGAGTCAACGCCGGAATATGTGCATGGCGCATGAAAACGATAAAAGGTTTATGCTTAAATATGTGTTACCACATAATACAAATAGGTGATGAGATGAGTAACATGACGCTATCTGTGCCAGAAGAACTGCATAGAAGGATGAAAGAACACACAGAGCTCAAATGGAGCGATATCGCAAGGCGCGCCTTTGAGAGGAAGTTGAAAGAGGTTGAAATGGCCGAAAAATTATTGAGAACAAGCGAACTGACCGAGGAAGACGCTGAGAAGATAGGGCATAAGATTAAAGGCAGCATTCGAAGAAGGCTCAGTAAATGAGACTTGTCGTTGATACAAACAGGATTATAGCAGCCTTGGTCAGAGACTCTGCCAACAGGAAAATTCTGCTTTTCGACAAGTTTGAGTTTGTAAGTGCAGGTG
>JACQIE010000067.1 GCA_016198645.1 Candidatus Aenigmatarchaeota archaeon
GCACAACAGAGGGGACAGAGTCAACTTCGGGGCAAAGATGTCCGGCCAGTCGCTTGGGCTTTATGCCGCGAACTTTCTCGCAAGAACTGAAACGAAGAGCGACGTCCTGCTTTACCCGCAGGCTCCGCTCGTAAACACTGCCGTAGGCGAGGAGATGGGAATAACCACGCATCCGCAGGGGCACAACATCGTGATAGCCATCATGAGCTTCAAGGGATTCAACATGGAAGACGGCATAATACTCAACAAAGCGTCAATAGAGCGGGGCTTCGGGCACAGCTACTTCATCCGTAACTATGGAACGGAAGAGATGAGATACTGGGGGATAGAGAAAGACGAGATAAAAATACCGGACAAAACCATATCCGGCTACCGGACGGACGAGGCGTATGCTAACTTGGCGGAAGACGGGATAATCAACCGCGAGTCCGACGTGGCCGAAGGCGACGTCATCGTCGGCAAAGTGTCGCCTCTGCGCTTCTTCGGGCCCATGGAAAGCTTCATGGTGGAAACGGAGAACAGGAGAGAAACGTCCGAGGCAATACGATACAGCGAGGAAGGGACGGTCGATAACGTCATTCTCACCGAAACGTCAAGCGGCAACAAGCTTGTAAAGATAAACGTGAGGAGCAGGCGCGTGCCCGAGCTCGGCGATAAATTCGCGTCTCGCCACGGGCAAAAAGGAGTCATATCCCTCATCGTGCCGGAAGAAAACATGCCGTTCACGTCAAGCGGCGTAACGCCCGACATAATACTTAATCCGCACGCAATACCGAGCAGAATGACTCTCGGGCAGCTCTTTGAAATGCTGGCCGCGAAAATCTCGGCGGCCGGCGGAAAGGCGGTGGACGCCTCGGCGTTCAACGGCATAGAAGAAACCAATTTGCGCGAAGGGCTGAAGGCGCTCGGATTCAGGAACGACGGCAAGGAGGTCATGCACGATGGCGTGACGGGCAGGCGCTATGAAAGCGAGATATTCGTGGGGCCGTGCTATTACCAGAAACTGCACCACATGGTTGCGAACAAGCTGCAGTCAAGGGCAAAAGGGCCTGTCACGCTTTTAACGAAGCAGCCCACCGCAGGGCGCGTAAAGCAGGGCGGCCTGCGACTGGGAGAAATGGAAAAAGACTGCCTGCTGGCGCATGGAGCTGCGCTGCTGCTAAAGGAGCGTTTTTCGTCAGACAAATACACGATACCGCTTTGCACAAAGTGCGGGCTGCTCGCCGTGGAAGACAAAGTCAAAGGCAAGAAATACTGCCCGATATGCAAGAAATCCGCGATTGAAGAAGTGGAAATGAGCTACGCCTTCAAACTGATGTTGGATGAGCTCAAATGCCTCGGCATATATCCGAAAGTGAATTTGGGGTAATTTGTAATGATGAAAGTGAAATCGATTGAATTCGGATTTTTGTCGCCGAAGATGATAAAGGAGATGGCGGCAATAAAGATAGAGCAGCCGGAGCTTTACGACCCGGACGGTTATCCGATAGACGCAGGACTCGCCGATTTGCATCTGGGCGTTGTTGACCCCGGGCTGCGGTGCAGGACGTGCGGCGGAACGATAGGGCAGTGCCTCGGGCATTTCGGATACTTGGAACTGACGAAGCCTGTCGTCCATCCGCTCTATGGGAAAAAAATATACATGCTTCTGAAAGCGGTGTGCAACAAATGCTGCCGCGCCCTTGTAACGCCGGAAGATGCGGCAACGATGAAGGGCAACAAGCTTCTGCAGGTATACAAGAAAAAGGCGAAGACGTGCCCGCACTGCGGCGAAAAGCAGAAGGAAATAGTATTCTTTAAGCCAACGTCATACAAAGAAGGCGTTGTTGACTTAACGTCGGAAGAAGTGCGACAGAGGATGGAGAAGATACCTGATGACGATTTGGCGATGTTAAAGGTTAGCGTGCGGCCCGAGTGGTTAATACTCACGATATTGCCGATACCGCCCGTCACTGTGCGCCCCTCAATAACTTTGGAAACAGGAGAGAGGAGCGAGGACGATTTAACGCACAAGCTTGTTGACATCGTGAGAATAAACGAGCGGCTGCGAAAGAACCTCGAACTGGGGGCGCCTGACTTCATAATCGCGGACATATGGGAACTGCTGCAGTACCACGTTTCCACTCTAATGAGCAACGAGATTTCCACGCTGCCGCCGGCGCGCCACCGCTCCGGACGGGCGCTGAAAACGCTCGTGGAGCGGCTTAGCAAGAAGGAAGGGCGCTTCCGCAGCAACCTCAGCGGAAAGAGAGTGAACTTTTCCGCCCGTACCGTCATCTCGCCCGACCCGCTCATATCCATAAGCGAAGTCGGGGTGCCGGAAGAGATAGCGAAGGAGCTTACCGTGCCGGAACGCGTGAATGCGGCGAATGTAGAGTCGCTGAGAAAACTCATACTCGCATCTCCCGCTCATCCCGGCGCGAACTACGTGGTGCGGCCGGACGGCATAAAGAAAAAAATAACGGCGGAGAACAAGGAAGTCATAGCACAGGAAATAATACCGGGCTATGTCGTGGAAAGGCACCTCATCGACGGCGATATAGTCATAATCAACAGGCAGCCTTCGCTGCACAGGATGAGCATGATGGGGCACCGCGCGAAGATAATGCCTTACAGGACGATACGCCTCAGCCTTGCCGTCACGATACCGTACAATGCGGACTTTGACGGCGACGAAATGAACCTGCACGTCCCGCAGAGCGAGGAAGCGCGAACGGAAACGGAGATGCTGCTCGCGGTTGAAAACCACATAAGATCTCCGCGATACGGGCGCCCCATAATAGCGTGCAAGCA
>JACQIE010000051.1 GCA_016198645.1 Candidatus Aenigmatarchaeota archaeon
CCTCTAATCGAAAGCCGCCGAAGCAATTGGACGCACAGCTGTGCGTTACGGGAGAGAGACGAAGGCGGGTTAACGTACACTAACTAAACTGTAAACAAGTACAACAAAGACTTCCTGGAAAGAGGAATCTTTTAATTCCTCGCAATAAAACCGAAACCAAGCCCCGTCAAAACTCACCGGCGAAGAGTCCTTTCCTTCTCTTTACTAACGCCCGCCACTTCAGTGGCGGGTAGTTTACTTGTTTACCGTTTAGTTAGGAATGTCATGCAAACCTGCCATTATCTTTCGTGTTCGGTTTCATTGTGCACACTCTAAAACACTTTCTTCACTTTCTCCGACCGCGCCATCGCTTTAAACGTTTTTACAGGATAGTTCGTGCATGACGTCGGAAATGGTGAAAAAGATATCCGCCGAATCCGGGCTAAGCGAGGAGGAAATACAGCAGAAAGTCCAGGAAAAGCAGGAAGAGCTGTCCGGCCTTATATCAGAAGACGGCGCTGTGTACATAGTCGCTAAAGAGTTGGGCATCCAGGTCATGCGGAAGAAAGAGCGCCTTTACATAAGCAGCATCGTTCCGGGGATGAAAAGCGTCGATATAGTCGGGAAGGTAATGAGAATATTTCCCGTGAAAGAATTCTCAAGCGAAAAGGGGACTGGGAAAGTCGCTAACATCGTGCTCGGTGACAATACAGGCACGGTAAGGATGAGCTTGTGGAACGACGAGCTGGAAGCGCTGTCCGAGATGAACGTCGGCGACGTGATACGCGTCAAAGGATTCTCCCGTGAAGGTTACGACGGAAACGCCGAGCTTCGCATCGGGCGCTACGGGCTGATGCAGAAGAGCACCGAGAAAATAGACGCAGTGCAGGAGCAGTCGCATAGCGTGGAGAGGACTTCGATAAAAGACTTGCGCGAAGGGTATGCGCGCGAGGTTCGCGCATGCATCGTGCAGATGTTCGAATCGAATATTTTTTATCCCGTATGTTCGCAGTGCAAAGCTCGCTTACGTGAAGAATCGGGCTTCAAATGCGAAGAGCACGGCGAAGTGGAGCCGGACCACGGTATCGTGCTTTCGTGCATCATAGACGACGGCACCGGCAGCATCCGCGCGGTCATGTTCAACGAGCAGGCGGAAGCGATACTGGGTATGTCAAAGAAAGAGGCGAAAAGGCTTTACGACATGAAGAGGGACATGAAAAACGTTTATGCAAACGTGCAGATAGGTATGGACTATGTTTTTCGCGGGAAAGCCCGCCGCAACGCGCTTTTCGACAGGCTTGAGTTCGTCGTCAGCTCGGTGAGAAGCGTTGATGTGAAGGAAGAAGTGGAGAGGCTGTTGGTAAATGGTTGAAACAATAACGATAGAGGACCTGCCCGGCATCGGGCCGAAGGGCGCGCAGAAGCTGAAAGAAGCCGGATATCAGGACGTCATGAGCATAGCTGCCGCTTCGGCCGGCGAACTCATGACGGCGTGCGAGATAGGCGAAGCCACGGCAGAGAAGATAATCGAAGCGGCTCGTGACAAGCTTGACATGGGATTCAAGACCGGCGTGGAAATGCTTGAGCGCAGAAAGCAGGTCGGGAGAATAACCACAAGCTCTCCGTCGCTTGATGCGCTGCTCGGCGGCGGCATGGAGACGCAAGCTATAACAGAGGGCTTCGGCGCTTTCGGCTCCGGCAAATCGCAGCTTGGTTTTCAGATGGCCGTCAACGTCCAGCTCCCGAAAGAGAAGGGCGGGCTGAACGGCACGTGCATATTTATCGACACCGAGAGCACTTTCCGCCCCGAAAGAATCGCGCAGATAGCGAAAGCTCACGGTCTTGACGAAACTAAGGTATTGAAAAACGTGTTCGTCGCGAAAGCTTACAATTCCGACCATCAAGTCGTTCTTGCCGACAAGGCGAAGGAAATAATAGAGGAGAAAAACGTGAAACTGTTAATCGTAGATTCCATGATGTCCCACTTCCGCGCAGATTATTCAGGGCGCGGGGAATTGGCGCCGCGCCAGCAGAAGCTGAACCGCCATCTTCACTCACTGCAGAAACTGGCAGACGCTTATAATCTCGCCGTTTACATGACGAACCAGGTGATGGCGCGGCCTGACGTTCTTTTCGGCGACCCGACCACCGCAGTCGGTGGGCACATACTGGGACACGCATGCCTTGCGGAGGATTCGCTCATTCAGCTAAGCAACGGAAACATTGTGGAGATAGGGAGCATGGGAAACCAGAAAGTGGTTTCAGCGGATTTTTCCAGCATGGCAATGAAAGAGGCGTCGGCAGACGGCACGTTCGTGAACCCCGATATCAGCGAAGTTTATAACATAAAGACGAACTTCCAGATAGATTGCTCGCCTCTCCACAGGTTTTTTGTGGCAGAAAACTTCGGAGTGAGGGAAGTCATGGCGAAAGACATGAAGGAAGGGGATTTCGTAGCCGTCGCGAAGAAAATAGACATAGAAGGCGAGATAAGGCCGTTGCCGTTTTTCCATGTGAAAAGAGTAGGGACGCTCACCAAAGAAACGGGCGGCGAAATAAAAAGCGCGCTTACGGGCGCCGGTATCACCAGAGAGGGCGCTTGCAGCGCCATAGGGATACGGCCCAGGCACTTCAGGAGGGTTTTGAACGGCGGATATCCTGCGTCAATGGAGGTGCTTGAGCGGTTGCAGAGTATGTCAGGAAATACAGTGCTGTACATATCCCCGACAGTGACGCATAAGCACAGGGACATAGTAATGCCGGAACTTCTCACACCGGCGTTGTCCCAGATATTCGGGTATTTTCTGGGAGACGGCAATTTCGAGCTTTACGGGCTGCGGTTCCGCGACGCGCGGCAGGAGGTTCTTGAAGAATACAGGAAGCTGTTCAAGGAAACTTTCAATGTAGAATGCAGCATAACCAAAATGAGAACGAAGAACTGCTACAGTCTCTCCGTCAATTCAAGGGAAATTGCGGATATGTTCAGAATCATGCGGCTGACTATATTTGAAGAGGTTGCAAAATCTTCCAAAAATGTAGTGGGCGCGTTTATACGCGGCTTTGTTGATGCCGAAGGGCATATAAGCAGAGAAAGGCCTTTCATAACTGCCGTTCAGAAAAATCCCTTGATATTGCGTTATATTCAGCAGATGCTTCTGAGGTTCGGCATACGTTCTACTATAAAGTTCAACAAGGGAAGGAAAAAAATAAGCATTCTGAGAATCATTGACAGGGACGTGCGAGATTACCGTGAAATAGGTTTCACCGCAAGCGACAAGCAGGAGAAATTGCTGCGGCACGCCATGAAATACGAAGCCGTTTTTCCGAGAGAGCAGATGCCCGTGGCAAGGGCGGAACTCATAGGATTCCTGAAAGAATGCGCCGCCGCACCCGCTGTCAAAAAAAAAGCAGGGCGCAAATGGGTGAACAGAAGGGAACTGGAAGCCGCTTATGCAGCACTTTCTGCGCTCAATCTTGATGGAGACGCAGAGCGCAAAGCATCTTTCATTGGGCATTTGCTGGACGGCAGCATAGCATTTGAGAAGGTAAGGGAAATATCCGTGAGAAACAACAGCAGCGCCCTGTACGATTTCTCAGTTCCTGTAAGCGGCAACTATATCGCAAACGGTTTCATAGTTCATAATTCCACGTACCGCATGTATCTGCGCAAGGGCAAGCAGGGCAAGCGCGTAGCGCGGCTTATAGACTCTCCGAATCTGCCGGAAGGCGAAGCCGTTTTCTCCGTTACCGAAACGGGTATACGGGATTGAATGGAATTCGTAATAAATAAGAATGGCGATGCGAAGAAGGCATTACAGATTAAACGCCATTAAATAACTTTCTATCATAGTGAAAAAATGCCCGGCAGAAAACCAAAAAGAGTGGCATTGGACGAATTGCGCCATACTATTGGAGTTAACGTAAGAGCATCAGACTTAAGGAGAATACTTCGATATGCCCGTGAGAACAGTGCCATAAATGGGAGAGATTACATCGTTCTTGAAATGGCACTCGGTTTACCGATGACTAGGGAAGAAGCCGCCCGGAGATGGGGTGTTACAGCCTCAAGAGTTGGGGAAATAGAATACAGGGCTATTGATAAGATGACAAGGTATCTTCATGGAACGTCGATAAACGCCGAGACAGACATATCTTACTTGCCATGGCGGGATAGTTATGGTGACGCAGGACTTACTGCTGCTGCAAGACTGTGTAAATTATTGAATTCGCGCAACGAGCCGCTGAACGTCGGCGGCGTGCAGGAACTTTTCGCCGATGCGCGACAAAAGGGATATTTGCTGGAAGACGGCGACAGGGGTTACGGCCCCAAATATCTTGGAATGACGTATGATGTTTTCAAAGACGCAGGATTCGTTTTGCCTGAAGTCGCATTGCGAAAAGAAAAAGCCGCGCGAAAGTAAATCGTTTTTACTCTCCGAGTTTCGCCGCCATCCGCACGTCTTTTTTCATTACCGTTGTTCTTCCGGCGTGCTTTGCAAGGTTCCACGATTCTTCGGCAAGCTTCGTTGCGCGCGCTTCCATGAGTTCCGCCAATTTTATTGCGCCGCTGTCCGAAACGCGCTTCGCGCCGGCGCGGAAAAGAAGGCGCCTTATAGGCTGGAGCGTCAGTTCCATGCGCAATTCTTGGTGCGGAGGGATAAAAAGCCTTCTCGCGTCATAGATATAGATTATTTGTAATATACTACGCGGATGATATGTCATCTATTTAAGCAGGGATTCGCATAATTCGAAATGATGACTAAAGAGCTGGAGTATCTTTTCCTGCGGAAGAAGCCCGTGAAGCTCCTGATAAGCGTGAAGATGGGCGACGCGAAGTACGTTTCCGTGCTGGCAAAGGAAACAGACTGCACGTATTCTCACACCGTAAAGCTATTGGAGATGTTCAAGGAAATGGGGCTTGTCGATTTCGACAAGTCCGGCAGGACGAAGTACGTGAAGCTCACGAAAGACGGCGAAGAGCTGGCAGAGCGCTTCGAGGAAGTTCTGCGCAAATTTTCAAAGTTGAGGAGCAAGAGCAAATGAGAGGGCAGGCAGGGTGCTGTGACCAGAGCCTCTTCAGGGCATTCTCGTTATGGTCAAGAGAAGTACGTAACGTCCCCGTAAAAGAAGGCTTCCTTCTGGATAATATAAATTATTACAGGAAGCACATCAATCCCGTGATAAAGAAGGAATTGGGCGTGCGAAAGCTGTGCCCGTTTACTCCGTCATGCTCTTCTTACGCGAAAGAGTCGATAAGGAAGAGGGGGCCCTTCGTGGGCTTCATGCTGGGCGCGTTCCGCATCCTGCGCTGTAATGGCACAGGCGGCGGGTACGACCCCGTAAAATAAAAAGGTGAACGAAAAATGTGCACGAATTGCATAGCATACGGCGTATTGGGCGCCTTGGCGCTCATATTGCTGGTGGATGCCGTCGCGCTGCAGTGGACTGTCCGCCCGGCTTTGGCGCTGGACGTGGCGACCGGCGTTTTAGCGGCGCAGTATTTCGTAGGCCTCACGGTGTTGGCCGCGGCGAAATATTACAAGTGCCAGATATGCTGCATGCCCGCGGCAAAGCAAGACAAGAAGAAAA
>JACQIE010000054.1 GCA_016198645.1 Candidatus Aenigmatarchaeota archaeon
ATTTAGGAGTCAGGGCTGGTAGATCAACGGAAGATCGCCTGCTTTGCAAATGCCCCGCATTCTGCGAATGCGTCGTATCCCATATTATGGCATGACGGGTAGTGCGTCGTTACCATATACGGAGATAACGAGAAGGGCGCCGAATCAGCAGGAGGCTTCGGGTTCAAATCCCGACCAGTCCATATACCCCGCAGCTTCGCTGCGTCGTATCCCATATTATTGACGACGAGTCTGTGTCAACACCAGAAGAAAACCGGCTACTTCTACATTACGACGGAGAAAAAACGCCGTCAAAGGGCGCGATAAGCCAAAGCCGCGCCGATAACCGCGATGACAATGCCGACAATACGATGAACTGCGTAAAATTTTTTGCTCGGAATGAGGCGGGCGCCCAGTTTCTTGAGAAGACGGATGCGCAAGCTGACGACCCACTTGGGCGCAACAGCGCACAGTATGCCCAGCGCGGCAAGCACAGACCCGGCCAAGACTTCGGAAAATGCCATAATGTTAATTGCGTTTCTCCGGTATAAATACTTTTTTCGGGTGTTATGGCGTTTCCCCTAACAAACCGGCGCCGTATAAAAGGCACCGCTTCTTATAGGTTATTATGAGAAACGAAAAACTGAAGGCGGCGAGCATCGTGCTCGTAATTGTGCTGCTGGCAGCCGCGCTTTCGTCTTACCAAAAACCAATAGACTTATCATCGCAGGCGGAGCTGAAGAGGTTTTCTTCTCCGGAAGAACTGAACGCTTTTTTGGCGTCGGCGCAGCAGACGTACGGTTCCGGCGGGGGTGAGAGTCTTGCTTCTGCGCAGGCAACGCAGTCTGGCAACGCGGCAAAGGCAGCGAATGACTACTCTTCCACAAACGTTCAGGTCGCGGGCGTTGATGAATCGGATTTCGTGAAGAATGACGGCAGATATATCTATGCGATAACCGGCGGGAACGTCACTATTATAGACGCTTATCCGGCGGAGAGCGCGAAAATCGTCGGCAGCATAAATACGGGCGGGACGCCGGTTTCGATGTACGTCAGCGGCGACAAGCTCGTCGTCTTTTCAGGCATTTATGATGTTTATGATTATGCCACTTACGATACGACACGCTCCGAAAAAATGGAGGCGCTCGTTTACCGACCATATACTTCAAAAACCAGTATAACTGTGTACGACATAAGCGACAGGGCGGCGCCTACGCTGGAAAGGAACGTCACTATTGACGGCAATTACATGGACTCGCGCATGACGGGCGGATACGTTTACGCGATAATCAATGAGCCGGCAGGCTCGCGTTCACCTGTTTTCTCCCCGAACCAGCGCGGCTTCCCGGACATCTACTACTTTGATGCGCCTTCCAGTTACTACACATACAATAATATTGTTTCGCTTAACGTTGACAATGCGCAGGAACCGGTAAAGAGCAAAGTCTTTCTATTGGGCGGCTACAGCACCATCTACGCGTCGCAGAGCAACATCTACATGACTTACCAGAAGAGCATGAGCTGGGATACGATTCAGAATGCATTGATAGAAAGCATCCTGCCGCTATTGCCGGGCGACGTCGCAACGAAAGTAAGTGAAGCGTACAACTCCAATATGACGGAATATGAAAAACACGCGGCGTTTGAAAAATCCATAGGCGATTGGCTCCAAGATATGGACGTGGAAGAAGGGGCGCGCGTATACAAGGGCATTGAGCAGAAGGCGCAGGAAAAGATGGCGGAGATACAGAAAGAGCTTCAGAAAACTGTGATTCATAAGATATCGATAAGCAACGGCAATATAGAATACAAAACGCACGGCGAAGTTCCGGGCACGCCGCTTAACCAGTTCTCGATGGACGAATACAACGGATACTTCAGGATAGCGACGACGGTAGACGCCGGCTTCTGGGGAATGCCTGCGACTTTGGCTTCGTCGCAATTGACTGTGACGAATCAAGCCGTTTCAGGCGGTGTGACAGAAACAGTGACGAACGAAGTGAAGGCAAAGATTGTGGAGGAGCAACCGCCCGAAGTGGGTGATGACGTGGGCGACCGAACAGGACTTCGTGCCATGCCTTCACAGTCCAAGAACAACGTTTACGTGTTGGACGGAAACATGAACGTCGTCGGCTCGCTTGAAGACTTGGCACCGGGCGAACGGATTTATTCGGCGCGGTTCATGGGCGACCGTGCTTATCTTGTCACGTTCGTGCAGGTTGACCCGTTGTTCGTGATAGATTTGTCGCAGCCCGCGGCGCCGAGAGTGCTCGGCGAACTGAAGATACCGGGCGTTTCGGACTATCTTCATCCTTATGACGAAACGCATCTGATAGGCATAGGCAAAAGTACGGACGATTCGCAACGCGGGTTCAAGGGACTAAAAGTTTCGCTCTTTGACGTAAGCGACGTCGCAAATCCGAAAGAAACTGCGACGTACGAGCTGGGCGAGCGCGGCACGGACTCGGAAGCGCTTCATGACCACAAGGCGTTCCTGTTCGACAAGAGCAAAGGCATGATTGTGATACCGGCCAGCGTCGCAAGCACGCCTTACAATTACTCATGGCAAGGCACGCTTGTGCTAAATGTTGACGCCAATAGTATAAGCGAGCGCGGACGCGTCGTTCACAGCACAGTCGGCAACGAATCGTATGGATATTATTATCCGCAGTATCCGGCGCGGCGCGCCTTATACATCGGAGATACGCTCTACAGCGTGGCGCAGGATAAGATTATTGCGGCGGACTTGGCGACGCTCGCTAAACTCAGCGAGATAGCGGTGCCGCATGAGAGTTGGGATGTAAGGATTTACGGACGGCTATGAGTAAAGACTTGCCGTCATTTTGTTATTTATATCAATGGAGTTCTCTGCGGTGAAACGTTGAACAAGTACAACAAAGACTTTCCATGGAAAGTCTTTGGGTATACGAGGAATTCATAGAATTCCTCGTAATAAAGCCGAAAATGAACTTCTCGTCGTACGAATGAATAAGTTTTTCGTTCCTTTACTATGTCAGTGACGGAACGCACAAAGCTATGCGATGACTTCGTCGTTAGCGATGCGTCTTGCAGCATAGCGTAGCGTATATTTAAGCCGCGCGGCTAATTTTTAACAATGGGGATGATTAACGTTCAGCGGCTGAACAAGAGCTTTCAGGGGACGAAGGCGCTGGCAAATGTAAACCTCGCTATAGAAGAGGGAGAGATATTCGGATTGCTCGGGCCGAACGGCGCGGGAAAAACGACGCTCATCAACATTCTTGCCACGTTGCTTCTGCCGGATGCGGGCAAAGCCGTTATTAACGGCATTGACGTGACGAAAGAGCCCGATAAAATCAGAAAAATAATCGGCTACAGCAGCGGCTATGCGGAATTCGCGCCGTCCCTGACGGGATGGCAGAACCTGAAGTTCTATTGCATGATTTATGGGACGCAGCCGGACGAAAAACTTATTGAGAAATTCAGACTGACGGACGTCATGGGCAGGAAGGTGTCTTCGTACTCTTCAGGCATGCTGCAACGGCTCGGGCTGGTGATAATGATGAATCATCGCCCACGGGTTCTTCTGCTCGATGAGCCGACCGTGGGTCTGGATCCCGCGATAGCGCGAATCGTGCGAAACAATATAAAAGACCTGAAGAAGCACAAAGTTACCGTTCTTCTGACGACGCACAACATGACAGAGGCAGAAGAGCTTTGCGACAGGATAGCCTTCATCAATAGGGGCAGGATAATCACTACCGGGACGGCGAGGAAGATAAAGAAACTTCACACGTTGGAGGAAGCGTTCATAAAAATGGCGGAGGAGGGCAAATGACGCTCCGCCAGGTATTCGCCTTTTGGTACAGGAACGCCATCATATTCCGCTCTTCCATGGTGGACTGGTTCACGGTATTCTTCTTTCCCGTTACGTTCGTGCTGTCGGTCGGGCTCTTTTCCGCGTTCGTTCAGGATCCGCGGGCGAGAATCGTGCTCATAATAGGCGCGATGGGGTGGAGCTATATGTTCTCCTCCCAGATGGACGGTGGCTATACGTTTCTTCGGGACATATGGTTCAGGAGTTTCAAGAAGCTAAGAACGCTGCCCGTTTCAGACTTTACTATGATAGCGGCGAACTGGAGCTTCGGCTTCTTCCGATCGGGGATGACAATATTGACGGCAGCCGCTGTCGTCAATCTGGCATTCGGCTTTGATTTCTTCGGCGGCAATTTTCTTTACACGCTGGCGTTGCTCTTCGGTGCCAACCTGTTCGGCCTGGCGATTTCAATTCTCGTAAGCTCCGTGATTCTGCTCGCGGGGCAGCGCGCGGACGTCATGGTCTACTCCATTACGGACGTGCTGGTGCTGTTGTCCGGCGTCTTCTATCCCGTTTCGCTGCTTCCCGCGGCGCTGCAGAGCGTCGCTTTGGCGGTGCCGCTTACGTATTTCTTCGAAGGCATGCGCGGGATGTTTCTGGACGGGACAGTCAGCATGTCATATCTCTTCAGTCTTTACGTTCTTGATGTGATTTACATCGTAATTGCATGGCTTATTTTCATGCGCGTCGAGCGCTATGCCAGAAGAAAAGGTCTGTACGGGTCGATGTGATTAATATCAGGCGGACGGATCGGGCACATCACCTTTTCTGCGCGACGCCCCATTCGAAAATATCTTTTAATACTTTGTTCCTATAACAAGAGATGCGCGGGGTCAGGAATCCTGCGATTCTATGAATGCCGCGAACGCGGCATGATATACGGAAGCTGGTCAGAGTCGGCTTAACTTGGCACGTTTAGCTTTGCAGCGCTTAGTTAGCTGATTCTACCGGTTGTGACGATGGTTAGCAAAAGCTAATTGTCTGATGCCGAGGGATGACAGTTATATTCTTATGACGGCAACCACAGGACGGAACCAAAGATAGCTGGCTCCCACGCTGATTGGTGGATGGCTTGGCTTGGTAGCTGACGAAGGCCGTGGCAAGCTGCGAAAAGCCCGGGGTAGGCGCATGCAGCCCTTGAACCCGGGATTGCCTAATGTCGCATAGACGAAAACTCACGTCGCAAGATGTGAGAAGCAACGGGGAGAATTGAAACATCTTAGTAACCCCAGG
>JACQIE010000055.1 GCA_016198645.1 Candidatus Aenigmatarchaeota archaeon
AGCCGTGCGATTGCCATATAATGTCAATCCCGTTACATACGCCGCAGGCTTGGCTACGCTTGAGCCGGATTCTATGGCATACTACAAAACGTTGATAGAGCTCACCAAATCCGAGAGAAGCCGCCTTCGTGGCAATCTTGAGAGTCTCGGATTCCGCGTGCGGCCGTCACAGACCAATTTCGTTCTGGCAAAAACCGAATCGCCTGAAACGGCAAAAACGCTGTATGGCGAGTTGGCTGAAAATAAAATTCTGGTGAGATATTTCAGTGACCCGAGACTCGCGGACTGCCTTAGAATCACAGTCGGCATGCCTGAAGAAAACGACCGCCTTATTGCGAAAATCGGCGAGCTTCTCGGCTAGTACCGCCCAGTTCGCATCTCCATGTTTTTTAAGCGTTCGTTAATCGTCTCAGTCTGGCTGCGGATTGCCGACAATTGCGACTCAATAAACTTGAGCCTGTCCATTATTTCGTAGCGCGGCTCTTCCTGTGCTCGCACGGCAGGCTGCGCCACGGATAACGCAGGCACTTCTTCCGCCGGCGCCTCGTAAAGGGGTGCCCTCTCCCACGGCTTTTGCGGCGCTTCAGGTTGCGAAAGCGAGCGGAACTTCTCGTCGTAGTTGTCGCCTGCGACGTAGGATTTTATATCATCAATGTCTTCTTCGCTGCGCCTGCCCATTATCCTTTCTTTTATGCTGTCGAATATTCCCATATTTTATTCCTGCCTGTTGTTTTTATTCCTCTCGGTATATCTGCAACTGTCTCAATATTTTCTCGCGCACTTCATAAAGGTTGTCCCGCGCAAAATCAAAGTACCTCCGCCGCGCCGCGTAATAAAACATGAAGTTGAAAAGCCACCAGAAGCTCTTCTGGATGAAGTTCGTGAATTCGTACCGCGTCCTTATGGTCCCTTTGACGTTTATGGATATATCGCCGGTGAGGTCTTTGCTGCTCTGGGAGCCCTGCGCGATAAGGCGCAGCGTCGTGGTGGTCCACCTGTCTTCTTTGCGCCGCCCTGCCCACATGCCGTAAAACGTGCGCGGGTCCCCGGTTATGTCCCATCTTATGTCCGTTTCCACCACGTCTTTCGACGAGACTTTCATCGTGTCCCGCAGCGTGTCGAGAAACTTCTCGCACACGGAAAAAGGATTCTTTCCCTTGAACCTTATCTTGAGCGTATCGGAAGGCTGCGCTATGTCATCCTCTACCGTAAGCTCCGGGCTCATTCCATCACCTTGCCTTCGCGCAACGCTTCTCCGTGGCTCTTTAAGCTATTTTCGAACGTAACGACAAGCTCTTTGCCCATGTTCAGGAATTCCATCCTCCGCTGGTGATAGAAAACCTTATGCCAGAAGCGCCTGAGCATCTCGTATACTATGCTGTTTTGCCATACTGTATCCTGCGGATACTCGGTAATCAGCCGCGGCCTCATCACTATGTTCGCCCTGCCCTGACCCTTGGAAACGAAGCCCTTCAGGCTTATCTCTATTGTTATGTAACTGAACATGTCCAGAAGCTTGTTAACTTCCCACGCTATCTCGAATTTCTCCGCCTCCTCGCCCTTCTCCCAGCTGTATTCTTTTTCCTGCACGTAAGCATCAGGAACGTTAAAAACTGTTCTTATCAGCTCGTTTGTTTTCTTGTAGTAACTTTCAGGCGACGGACCCACGTAATTTATCTTTATCCGCTTGACCGGCTCAAAGATGTAATCCCATATAAGCAGCCTTGTCCTTGCCCAAACCATAGCAACCAATATTTATTATAACTCCCGCTATATAAATTGCATATGGTGCTCGAATTCATAGTCGCTGCCGTGCTTCTGGCATTTGGCTTCATGAGCGTTTATTTCAGCATTGAGCAGAGGCTCGCGGACAGGAACCTCATGCTATTCCTGCTCGGCGGGATACTATGCATGGCGATAGGCGGCTGGATTGTGCTTTCAAAGATTACGGTCGGCTTCCTGCTCAAAAAGATAGCCGGCATACTCCTTACCGCAGTGGGCGCGTTCCTTGTGATAGGCTTTCCCGACGTCACGGATTACCAGAAAGAGGGCATGACCAAGCTCGGCATATTTATCGGTCTCGTCCTCGGCTTTCTTGGGGTGTGGCTGCTCCTGTCGTAAGCCATTTATAGCAAGCCGCGCCATAATAATAGAATGCCTTCTCCAAAGAAAGACTATATTCTTGACGATAAAATCCTCATGCAGAGGAACGCGTATAGTGGAGCGGCGCAGGGCAGGTTCCCGGACAGTCGGGACGGAAAACTTCTTGACTATTGGTTCGGTCCCAAGGGCAAGTGGCTCGGCAAGGCGCTTTGTGTCCAGCCATTCGAGATGTATACGAAAATAAACCCCACGACTCCGCCGGGCATGCTCGCCGGCCTGTGGATGGGGCTGCTTATCCAGCTAAGGAAGTGGGAATACAACGGCGTGAAAAAGATGTCCGAAACGATAGAAGTCACGCCGGCTTACGCGCAGTATTATCACATAACGCTCCAGCAGAAAGAGGAGATAGAAGGCAAGATAAAAGCCGGGTTGCAGTCCGTGTCGCAGGCGATAGCGGACTTGGAACTGCTAAAGCACGACGAGCGCAAGTACCGCGAGTTTCTGGATTATTTCGGGCTTGTCTTCAATGAAGACGGGGAGAGCGAGGCGAAAGCGTGGACCAAGGACGTCAAGAAAGTGGACGAGCACGCGCTCCGCTCCGTTTTTATAGACCAGGTGGACGCGCACACCGGCGAGGGCATAGCAATGCGCAACATAGTCAGCAGGTGGCCCACGCTTATAACGGATTTCATGCGCATGAACGAAGAGACGGACGTGGAAAAGTTGCGGGAAACGCTGGACGTTTCACGGGCCGAAGCCGTCGTGCTCTCGTCAAAGAACCGGCTCTTTCAGGAATGGAAAAAGCTGTTTGAGCCCGAACTTAAATCACGCTACAAAAAAATCCGCGAGCTTGTTGCAAGCCGGGACGCCTCAATCGAAAATTACCGGAACTGGGTGAAGCCGATGATAAGGAGGCACAAGATGCTTGCCGAAGGCCTGGATGTTGACCCGCATGCCTACGACCGCAACATATATTTTTACAGCCATTCACAGGCCTTCGCGCATAACGCCGTAAAAATCTGGGCGTGGCGGTTTTATACAGCTTCTGAATTCTACCGCTCAGCCGGCTCGGAGCGGCTGGCAATCGAGCAAGCGGAGGGCGACATAAAGCCCGACGACGAGTGGACGCGGAAGACGCTTATATTCGGCGAAGAATACGGGCTTATCCGGAAGTTTCCGTGGCTGACGAAGACGTGGGTGGACGATAAAATAAAGGAACTGACGAGTGCCAACGCCGACCTCATGGTGGATCGCAAATCATACTATGCGTTTTTCATTCTGGACATGTCCAAGACAAACGGCCGCTTCGCTTCCGGCGAGGAGTTTGAGGATGCGGATTTCTACATCCACGGCATCTTCATGAGCAAGAACGTGCTGCTTGTAAAGCTTCTGGAAATGGCGGCGCAGGAAAAGGAGTTCGACGACTATGTGGACAACCTACTGGGCATAGGAAAAAGAAACGAAGAGCACACCGAAACCGCTGAAAAAAAGAAAGGCGCTGCCGGAAATATACGGGAAATGTTCGGGAAAGTGAACGAGACTCTGGCAAGCGCAGGGCTTAGTTTCGACGTTTTGAAGGGTCGTCCGTATGAAAAGGACTTTGACGAGCGCATAGGCAAGATTCACGTCCGCGGCATGGCAAAGGAGCGGTTCATGCCCATAGTCAATTATATCAAAAGCAAAGCCGGGATAGGAAAATGAACTGCACTGTCAGTCGGCATAACATGGCATCGACTCGGATGCTGATAGACGCGACGGAAGACGAAGCAGTTAGTGCGTCAAGTCGCTTAAGCGTAATAAGAGAAAGTATAATATGGCATGCGACTCGGAAGCCGTTTGACGCACTTCGTGCGTCAAGTTGCTCAAGCGAACGAGGGGCATTATGACCTATAAAGTCGGCATTTCTTCCGGCTGGTGGAAAATCGGGAAAGACCCGAGCCTTCTCGGCATAGGTACGAAAACGGGTGCTTTCGGCGCCACACTCGGCGTGCAGTTTAACCAAGTCGACTTGGACACGGTTATAGAATTTCTCGAGCCCGGGCTGCAGGAATATGTCCACCGCGTGAAAGAGAAACTCGGGATGCAGATTGGCCTGCACGGCGAGATAGGCGAGATTGTCGCGTTTGAAAGCGCCGAGCGCATCCGTTGGGAGCAGAGCCACGAGCGGCTGTGCAGGACAATGCGCGGCGCGGCTGACCTCGGCTTTATTTATGTGAACTTTCATCTGTCAAACAGCCAGTGGCTCTCTTTTCACGAGCGCGAGCTCCGCCCGTTCGGTTATACTTATCAGGTTGTCGCCCCGACGGGCCAGCCGTTCGGGGAGTGGACGGACGATTTGCTGAAGAAGGATAAGAATGCTGCCACTGTGCTGAAAGACTGGCTCAAGGATAATATACGGAGCGGCAGAGTCATAATGGAATTTCAAGGCTCGCGCTCTTTTCAGGAAGCCTTCCGAAAACTTATCAATGAAGAGATTAGCGAAGAAAAGCAGCGGCTTAGGCGAAACGCGGAAGCCGATCCGGCGTTCCAGAAACTGTCTGAGCAGGAAAAAAAACGCGCTATAGAAATACAGGAACGGACAATAGAGAATTCGGAAGAAATACGGGCGCGGGCTGAAAACAGGCTGAGGCGCGAAGGCGATATCCTGTTCGACGCATGGAAAGATTCTGAAAAAGGAAAGTATACGCTGGAGGCCGGGGAAATAGATGCATACATGGGCACGGCTGTATACATGATAGCGTCAAAGAATCCCCTGTGGATTGGCATTGTCGGCAACGACTATTCCAGTGACCCTGTGGCAGACGCGAACCGCGCATACATAGAAAGACAGCGGGAATTCAACGCCGCCGTTTCCGCATTTTACCTGCTAAGCCACTTCACCACGAAGAGCACCGGGCATCTCGGGCCCGGCAAGGACTATAACAAGAATTACATTGAAGGAACGACAATCAAGGAATGGTGCGAGAAGAAGAAAGTGAAACTGCTGCTGGAGTGCCCCCAGTCCGGCGAAGGGACGGAAGGCATTGCGCGATTTTTCCACCCGCTGCACGCATATTATCTCATCAAGGAAATAAACTCTCCGGCGATACAGCAATGCATAGACTTCGAGCAGGAGATGGGGCAGAATATAAATTTGGACGAGGAGCTGCCCAAGCTGCCCGATGATTTCGGCTCACAGGTTTTTCTGCTGCACCTGGGCGACCCGATTCCGTATTTCGGGACGGCGCACATACCCATAGCACTGGCCGACCGCGGAGCGGATGCGCTCTACCGCTGGATATACTGGTTCCGCAACAAAGGCTTCAAAGACGGCTATATTATATTTGAGCGCGGCGGCGGCCGCACGCCCGGCAATAACAGCCAGCAGAACGTTTTCGAGTACAGCGTTTACGTGATAAGGCAGATAGTGAAATATCTTGACCAGGATACGAAACCCGACAAGCTTCCGCCCGAGTTCTACGGGCTTTCTTCCGAGAATAAAGACGTCTTTACGCGGCAACTGGTGGCGATGCGCGACCACGCATGGGACCCGCTTGAAGGTTTGCTGAGGATGCCTGAGGAGAAGCACACGTTCCTCGGCAAAACGGCGGTGGAAGGCGGCAAAGCCAAGGAATGGGAACGCGGCAGGCACAGGTAAGGTTTTGCACAAAAAGTTAGGATATTGGCACGGTGAATGACGCCTTCGGCGTCTGCCTGCATCACGCCAATATCCTGACGCGTTAGTGGGCATGATAGTCATGCCCACGACTTTTTGTGCAAAGCCCACAGGTAAGTTAAGCTTTTATAAGTGGCTGTCAAATAGAAATATGTCAAAAAGGAAACCCGCAAAACTTCCAAAGAAAACCGTTTCTAAAAAACAATCCAAGCCCGCCCAGCCCGCGCCGGTTCCGACGCAGCTTGCCCCTGTTCCGGCAGCGCCGCAGCCGAACGAGGCAATGCGGCAAGAGAGCTTAAAAATCGCGAATAAGTTTAAAGACGAAGTCCTTAAAAAATACAAGGACATAACCAAGGCTGTCGTTCTTTTCGGCTCTTTCACGCGCAGCGATTTCCACAAGGGTAGCGACATAGACATGCTTGTCGTCATAGACGATACACTTTCCCGTTTCACTCCGGAGACGAAGATGCGCTTTGACGACGATATTTACGCTATAGGCAAGAAGCTGTCGGACGAAATAGTCGTCCAGCCGGCATGGACGCTAACGGAATTCTGGGACATGGCAAGAATCGGGCATCCGCTTCTCTACACTATAGTCAGGGACGGATGGGCGCTCTACGACACGGGATTCTGGATACCGATAAGGAAGCTTCTGGAAGCGGGCAAAATCCCGACCACGCTTGAAGCCGTGGAGAAGTTCATGGAATCGTCTCCGCAGAAAATCAGCCGCGTGGAGACCGCGAAGCTTTACATGATAGCCGAAGATATTTACTATGCCATGCTCAATTCGTCGCAGGCCGTGCTGATGTA